>CAYNSL010000048.1:0-10891 GCA_964399755.1 uncultured Chitinophaga sp.
GCCTCAGGACGGTGCGTCTACCATCCCGATAACTATCGGGATCGCCATCCGGGCATTTTCAAAAAAGAACTGTTCTTTATTACTATCTAAAGCTCCACCCTTACAACGCCGTCGCCTCAGGACGGTGCGTCTACCATCCCGATAACTATCGGGATCGCCATCCGGGCAAGAACTATTACCTGTTCACTTTTAGCTTTTACCTGCCATCAGCTAACAGGGGGTGCAAATTTAATCGTTCCCGGCTTATCAATAAAACTTTTTTAAAGCTGCGGCAAGGCTTTATTTCCTGCGTTCTCAGCATGAATTGCATAAAAAATATATACGCCTACACCAGCATCAAACTACATCCCCGCAAATCGCTCCCGTCCACCCGGCCCAGCACTTCAAAGCTCCCGTCGGGATATAATTTGCCGGCATCATCGGTGGCGATAAAGGAACAGGAATGGATATTGGCCAGATCGATGACATTGATCGTTCCCGTACCGGTATGCTTTACCACAAAGGGGTCTTCTTCATCCCGAAGCAGGATCTTCATCCAGGGCGGGCAATGAAATAAACCGCCGCCCTTTGAATAGGCTTGTGATAAAAGCTCGGTCATACCATATTCTGAATGCACGGCCGGCACCCCGAACGATCTTTTTATTATGGCATGTAATTCTTCCCGTATCATCTCGGGGCCCCTGCCCTTCATACCCCCCGTTTCTATAATAACAGTATTTCGCAGGCCGGCTGAAAATTTTTCCGCAAAGTCAAGCAAGGCGAAACTCACCCCGATCAGCCATGTTTTCTGACCCTGTTTTTCCAGGTCCTTCAGTACGGACAACAATACTTCATACTGATCGAGGTAAAAACCGCTTTGCGGGTGACCGCTCAGCCGGATCAGCCTGTCGGTCATGCAGACCAGCGAAGAATTTTTTCTTTCCAGGTAGGAAGGCAGGAGGCCAATAATGCACCAGTCCTGTACCGGGCCGTAAAAAAATTCAAACCCGCGTGTAAAACTCTTTTCATACAACGAGAGATCCTTTACCAGGTGACGGCTGTGGGTCATCCCGCTGGTGCCGCTGCTTTCAAACACCGCCTGGGGTTCAAATGACCCGGTTTTTACCTCCTGCGTTTTAAAAAAACGAATAGGCAGGTAGGGGATTTTATCCACCGAGCTGACCAACAACGGGTCGATTTTCAGGGCTTCAAGAAAAGAGGCGTATACGGGGTTATTAGCCGCCTGCAAGCGGAAGATGTCCAGGGCAAACGCCTCCATCTCCCCCTGTTTTACGCTGAAAATTTTATGATACCATTGATCCTCCACGGCTGAATTGGTGTTGCCAAATACTGTAAATTTGTTTACCTCAAACAATCCCGATGAAAAAAGGAATGCTGCTGCCGGTATTAGTGCTGTTCGTCCTTGCGGCCTGCAACAAAGATAAGTTCAAAACGGAGCCGCAGGTGGACATCAAATCAATCTCCCCGGGTACGGTGCGCAACGGCGATGTGATCAGCCTGAAAGGCAAGTATACCGATGATGAAGGCGACCTGGATTCTGTATTCGTGGTGTACAAATGGTACAATGGCACGGCCGTGGTCCGGGCCGATACTTTCCGCTACGCGTTTTCAAGACTGGGGCTGCCCGCCAATACACGGAAAGCGGATATCGAAGTGAATTTTGAATACAATACCAACAATAACCCCAACCTGGTGCCTATTTCCGGCGTTTCGCTCCGCGATACCACCGCCACTTTCGGGCTGGTGCTGAAAGACAAGGCCGCGCACCGGAGCAATTACGGCGAATCGGATAAGGTCAGGCTCAAAAAACCCTGATCCGGCTTTGAAGCAGCTCCGGTCCTTATTCGCTTTTTTCATTTACAGCAACCTGTTTATCGCCCTGCTGGCCACAGCCATGGTATACCTCACGGCAAGGCTCCTGCTCCGGGAAAATCCCGATCCTGATTATACCGGCTTTGTATTTTTCTCCACCCTTTGCAGTTACAGCTTTCACTATTATTTCAGTTCGCGTTCGGTGCTCCCTTCCGCCCGCATTACCTGGATCAGGCGGTACCGCTTTGTCCATATTATTCTTTTTATCGCCGGGCTGGCCGGGGTCATTTATTTCCTGTTTTACCTCTACCCTTACTGGTTCTGGCTGGCCCTTGCCGCCGGGGCCACATTTCTGTATTCCGCTCCCAAGATCCCGCATACCGTTTTTCAGCAACTACGTAAAGTGGCGATCGGCAAGACCATTTTTTTGGCCTTTATCTGGATGTATGTTACGACGATCCTGCCGGTGATCGTGTCGGGACGGGAATGGAACACGGGCTTTGTTTTGTACGCGGTCAGCCGTTTCTTTTACATTTATTCCATCTGCATCCTCTTCGACTACCGCGACCGCGAGGACGACCGGGCCGAAGGCGTGCGCAGCCTCATCACCTACCTCAGCGAAAAGAATATCACGCGTCTCTTTATCTTTTCTCTCGTTGTATTTGCCGTTTCCACCGCCTGGATGCTGGATTACGGCTATGAAAAGAAATATATCATCCTGGTCCTGCTGCCGGGGCTGATCATCGCGGCGCTTTATAATTATGCGCGAAGGCATTTTTCGGATTTCCTTTATTATTTCATCCTCGACGGGCTAATGGCCCTCCCGGCATTACTGACCTGGTTAGCCGGCATTTGATTATTTTTGACCCTGTTTAACACTTACCATTATGGCAAAATCAACCCGCAGCAAAAAACCCGTACTCACCGCCCGTTCCTCCGAATTCCTGAGACAGTATATCAATAACGCATCCCCGGTTGGATTTGAAACCTGGGGACAAAAACTCTGGATCGAATACATCAAGCCGTATGTGGATTCCCATTATGTAGATCCTTACGGAACCGCCGTGGGCGTGATCAACGCGAATCACCCCTTTAAAGTGGTGATCGAAGCCCATGCCGACGAGATCAGCTGGTTCGTGAACTATGTTACGCCCGAAGGTCTGATCTATTTAAAAAGAAACGGCGGTGTGGACTACCAGACCGCTCCCGCCTCGCGCGTTTTTATTCACGGGAAAAAAGGACCGGTGAAAGCGGTTTTCGGGTGGCCCGCCATCCATACCCGTATGGCCAATGCCGACCAGAAAGAACCGGCCCCGCGCACCGATAATCTCTGGCTCGATTGCGGCGCGCGTTCCCGCAAGGAAGTGGAAGCCCTGGGCATTCATATCGGGGCGGTGGTAACCTATGCAGACGGATTCGACGAACTGGCCAACGGCAATTATATCGGGCGTGCCTTTGACAACCGGATCGGCGGATTCATGATCGCCGAGGTGACCCGCCTGCTGAAAGAAAACAACCGGAAACTTCCCTTCGGGTTGTATGTGGTCAATGCCGTGCAGGAAGAGATCGGTTTGCGGGGCGCCGAGATGATCGCGCGCCGGATCAAACCCGATATCGCCATCGTAACCGACGTAACGCATGACACCACCACGCCGATGATCAATAAAAATATCGAGGGCGATGTGAGCACCGGCAAGGGTCCTTCCCTTTCCTATGCGCCGGCCGTTCACAACAAACTCCTGGCCCTGGTGGAAAAAGTGGCGGGAGATAAAAAAATTCCGGTTCAATGGCGGGCCCTCAGCCGCAGCACCGGCACCGATACCGATTCCTTTGCCTATTCCAACGACGGCTGCCCTTCGGTGCTGATCTCCATTCCGCTGCGCTATATGCATACCACGGTTGAAATGCTGCACCGCGATGATATTGAAAATACGATCCGGCTGATGTATGAAACATTGCTAACTTTAACGCCGAAAACAAACCTGAGATACCTGTGACGACGATCCTGCTTTATATCGATCCCGGCAGCGGGAGTTACCTCGTACAGGTGATCGTGGCCGCGGTGCTGGGCGTCGCTTTTTTCTTCCGTAATATCTGGAATTACATCAAATCTATATTTTACCGGCCCCGCAAAAAGACAGACGACAATCAACCTCTCTGATGGAACAACCGATCAGCCCCCTGCCCTCCTCTTACCGGGACCCGTCGGGATTCATCTTTACCCGCAACGGCGTGCTTTACCGCCAGGTGAACCGGGTTTTCAGGGATGACTTTGAGCTGTTCCTGCAAAGCGGGCTGTACCGGAAACTGGCGGAAAAAAAATGGCTGATCCCGCATGAACCCGTTGCCGGTAACCTTACCGGCAGCGAAGGATGGTACGCTACCCTGCGCCCCGATCCCATTCCTTTTATCAGTTATCCCTACGAATGGAGCTTCGGGATGCTGAAAGAAGCGGCCCTGCTCACGCTGGGCATCCTGCGCGAATCGCTGGCGCATGGGCTGGTACTTAAAGACGCCACGCCCTACAACCTGCAATGGCTGAACGGGCGGATGATCTTTATCGATACACTTTCGTTTGAGCGTTACCGTGAGGAAACGCCCTGGATCGCCTACCGGCAGTTCTGTGAACAGTTCCTGGGACCGCTGCTGCTGATGCATTACCGCCGCCAGCCGCTGCAACCGCTGTCGCTGGCCTGGCCCGAAGGCATCCCGCTGGAACTGACACATGCCTTATTGCCCTGGCGAAGTAAATTTTCACTGCACACCTACCTGCATATCCACCTCAACGCAAGGGTTTCGGCAAAGAGCCGGCCCGGGGCGGTAAAGACAGCCCGCTTTTCGAAACAAAAAATGCTGAACCTCCTGAGCAGCCTTGAAACGCTGACCCGTAAACTGCGGCTGCCGGAACGGAAAAGCGCCTGGTCGGGTTATTACGCGGAAGCGGCGGGCCGCGACCAGTACCTCGAAGCCAAGAAAACGATCATCCGGCAATGGCTGCAGGACACAGGCGATTGCAGCCGCGTACTCGACCTCGGCGCCAACGAAGGCGATTTCGCGCGCATGACCGCCGAAAGAAATATGTTCACGATAGCGGCCGATTTCGATCCGGCCTGCATCGAAAGACTTTACCAGTCCCTTAAAAAGACCGGTGAAAAAAATATCCAGCCGCTGATACTCGACCTTGCTTATCCCTCCCCCGCCATTGGGGTGAACAACGCGGAAAGGGACGCATTTATCAGCCGGGCCGGATCCGATCTGGTGATGGCGCTGGCGCTGATCCACCACCTCGCCATCGGGAAAAATATACCGTTGCCGGTGATCACCGATTTTTTCCGGCGCCTCAGCCGTAAATGGCTGATCGTGGAGTTCGTACCGAAGACGGATGAAAAAATTCAGCTGATGCTGTCCGGTAAAAAAGATATTTACGAAGGATATACACAGGAGAATTTTGAACAGGCATTTACCCGTTATTACCAGATCAAAAACAGGCAGCCGGTGGCTTCTTCCGGCCGGACCCTTTACCTGATGACAAAACTTGAAAATTAACCCGGCCCATATCGCCCGCAGCTGGCCGGTATTCCTGTTCCTGTTGCCGGTTTTCTTCGTCTGGCATGGCTATGTGGAGTACTACGACCTTATCACGCCGTCAACCGCGATCGGGCTTATTGCCAAATACCTGGCCGGCGCGATCCTGTTATATATCTGTTGCTGGTGGCTATTTAAAAAAAACGTAAGCAAGGCGGCGCTCTATTCTTTTTTCCTGCTCTGCCTGTATTTCTTTTTCGGAAGTTTCCAGGATTTTATCAGCAAAAAATTCCCGGGCGCTTTTATAACAAGGTACAGCTTCCTGCTGCCCGCCCTGTTGCTGCTATTCGTACTGCTATTCTTTTTTATCAAAAGAAGGAAAAGCCCGCTCCGGAAAACCACGATGTACCTGAACCTGTTAATGGTCATATTATTGCTGGGCGACGCAGTGAGTTGGGCAGGAAAGATCAGCAGGAAAGACAATATCCTGACCGGACAGAAAAAAATGGCGCTGCAGCCCTGTCCGGATTGCGCCAATCCTGATATTTATTTTATCGTAGCCGACGGATACTCGGGGCGCACGGCCCTGGAGCGTTTTTTTAACTTTGATAACACTGCTTTCGAATCACAACTACGGCAGCGCGGCTTTTATGTAGCCGACAGCAGTTTTTCCAATTATAATTTTACCGTTTTTTCCGTCGGGTCCACGCTGAATATGGATTACCTGAATACGGTCAGTTATTTTAACGGGAAAAGAGATCTTCCCATCGCCTTCCGCTCGATCCGGAACAGCCGCCTGCTGGATTTTCTCGCGCAAAACGGTTATGAGCTGTATAATTATTCCATTTTTGATCTCGCGGGCCGGCCTTCACCTGTTATCAAAACGCTGATGGACTTCGAAAAAAGCCCGCTGACCACGCAGACATTTTTATACCGGATAAACAAGGATATTGGCTACCACCTCCTGAAAAGATTCCCGTTCCTGCAAAAAAAAGGTAAGAACAGTCTCTTGTTTGACCTGGAAAATAACCGGACAATCGATTCGCTTACCCGTTCGGCCGCCCTGGCCGCTGCCGGCAGGCCCCGTTTTATCTATTCGCACCTGATGATGCCCCATTATCCTTATTATTTCGATAGCCTTGGCAACAGGATCCCCGACAGCAAACTGGATGATGCTTTTCATGCCGACCGTTCGGCCTATACCAGTTACCTGGTTTATGCCAATAAAAAATTCATTAGTCTTGTCGACCATATCCGCCGGCACAATGCACGCCCCGCCATTATTGTATTGGTGGGCGATCATGGTTGCCGGCAGGGACTCATGGATCCTGCAGAACAAAAATGGCAACCCGTAAATTTCAACGCGGTCTTACTGCCCGACAGCAATTATACCGGTTTTTATAAAGGGATTTCCAATGTCAACCTTTTCAGGGTCATTCTGAATGCACAATTCGGCCAGCATTTACCCATGCTGCGCGATTCGGCCACCCTGATCCGGGCTCCATATTAAACAGCATATTTGACTGAAGCCGTTAATTTTGGTGACAAAAGACGCCGGGGGTGAGTGCAGTGATAATGAAATGATCACCGGTAATCAACCAGCATATAATGCTAAAACAATTACAATTATTCTTCCGGAATAAATTTCTTTTTCTCTTCCTCCTGCCCCTGTTCTATGTATGGCATGGCTATGTTGAAAACTATAACCTCGTATCCCTGAAGGGTATGATCCTGTTGCTGGCCATTTTTACGGGAATATCCCTGTTCTGTTATTTATCCCTGTTCATTATTTACCGAAACAGAGCCCGCGCCGCCACGGGCGCCCTGCTGTTGATGCTGGTATTCCTGTTCTTTGGTCCTTTCCGGGATTTTTTACTCCGTATAGCCCCGGGACTTTTCATCAACCGGTATAGTTTTTTACTGCCCTTCATCCTCGTGACGGTGATCATCCTGCTCCGTTTACTTAAAAGCATGAAATCTGCACCGGGTAAATTGGTTGTTTATGTAAATACGCTTTTTGTATTATTCCTGCTGGTTGATACCGGGCGGATGCTGGTAAAAGCCGGCCAATACAAGAAACAGGTACTGCTAAGTTCCGTACCCGGCTTCCGCGACTGCGATAGCTGCAGCCGGCCTGACGTTTTCCTGATCCTGGCAGACGAGTACGCGGGGCATGAATCGCTGGATTCCTTTTTCCGGTTCAATAACGCGGCATTTGAAGAACAGCTGCGCGCCCGCGGTTTTCATATCGTTCCGGGTTCGCATTCGAATTATAATTCAACCCCCTTTTCGATGGCATCCCTGCTGAATATGAGTTACCTCAACGGACTGAAAGGGAGCCATAAAAGCCGTAAAGACCTCAACACCTGTTATCATGCCCTAGAAAACAGTAAACTGGTATCATTTTTCAAAGACAGGGGTTACCTTTTTTACAATTATTCACCTTTCGATATCGCCGGAACCCCCTCCCGTACCGAAGAAAATTTCCTGCCCCAAAACACAAGCTGGATCAGCGGACAAACCTTATACGGAAGGATCCGACGGGATCTCGGTTACCACTGGCTCCGTTTTTTTGGCGGGAAAAAAGCCATGCGCCGGTATAATGAAAAGGAAGGAAAAAACAATCAGCGGAACGAGGCGCTTACGATTGACCTGCTGAAATCAGTTCCTGAAAAGCCCCGTTTCGTGTACACGCACCTGATGCTGCCCCATTATCCTTATTACTTTAATAAGGATGGACAGCCTTATGCCATCGAAACGGTACAGGACCATTACAATGACAAGGACCGGTACATACAGTATCTCCAGTATGCCAACCTGCGCTTGCTGGCATTGGTAGATTCGATACTCGCGGCTTCGCCCTCGCCGGTCATCCTTTTAATGGGCGATCATGGATTCCGCCAATGGGATAACCCGCCTTCGATGCACGCGCTGTATAATAACCTGAATGCGGTACTGATCCCGGGAAGGGATTATTCCCGTTTTTATGAAGGGATATCAAACGTCAACGAATTCAGGGTGCTGCTGAATACCGTTTTCGGCCAGCAACTGGCCCTGCTGAAAGATTCAACGGTTTTTATTTCCGATAAACTTACCGACTAAACTATCACGGGCCGGTGCATACGCTTTTCTCAGTTCGAGGCATTTAAAACCTTCCAGCCGCGGCGATAAACGGATATCGAGGTCAAACCTTTGCTTATAATATTGCTGCAGTTCGGGGAGATCCCTGCCCAGCAGGTATACATTGGGATTGAGACTGATGGCCGGTAATAGTTCCCGGATACCGAATCGTTGCAGGGTGCCGTTATAACTGCGTGTGATAACCCGGTCTTTATAGATCAGGTTACCGATCCTGTTTTTTGCGGGTGAATCCCAGATATAAAAATAATCCAGGGGCAGGGCATCGTCGGTGGCGATAAATAACCAGCCGGGGTGCTGCCGGAGTTCATTCGTTACGCAGGAAAACTGCAGGTGCCGCTCCCGGTTATCCCGGTTTTTCCGCTCCAGCCTTACACATATGCCGGCCAGGGGAACCAGGAACAGCAGCAGGTAATAGCCGGACTGTTTGCCCATGAACAATGATCCCGCCCTTGTTTCCGGTATTGCATCCACGAGATGAACCCACAATAAAGCGATCACACCGAGGTGAACCGGTTCGGTGATTTTCAGGAATACAAAGAGGTAAAAATAAAAACCCAGAACAAACCCTGCGGGAATCCTCCATCGTCGCCAAACCTGTGATAATATACCCTGTTGCCAGCATATAAAAAGCGATACCGCGAAAAGCAGGAGGTATATCCGCCAACCGATAAACAGCCAGTGCAGGGCTTCCCGGTCATCCGGCCGGCTCAGATCGCGGTAGCGTACGAGGTCTTTCCCGATCCGGGCCACTCTTTGTTCGGAGAGGTAGGAAGTATCGTAAAAAAACTGGCTGCCGTATAAAGCTTTTTCGGTGCTGTCGCGGAACACCGACTGCCATGGTTTTCCCAGGTGCAGCGTGCGGTTATAAGCGTAGAACAGCGACTGGCGGTATTTTTCAGCGCTTTCCCATCCGGGGATATGCGAACGGTAATAATGTTTTTGCCACAGGTTAGCCCCATAGAGAAGCCCCGCAAGCAGGAGTATAACAGGAACCCATACGCGAAAATGTGACCGCCATTGCAGCAGGAGCACCGGGAGAAATAAGAGGGTAACGGCAAAGGTTACCTGCAGGCGAAGCAGCCCCGACAGGAGCAGCAGGAGGAAAGCGAAAACAAGATTGGCCCGGTCCCCTTTTGCCCCCGCGCCAATACAGAGCACCAGGAGAGAAAAACCGGCAACGGCCAGTATCCAGGCCGAATAGGTGAAGTTCAGCGAGAGCAGGGCCCGGATCCCGATAAAACAGAAATAGATCCCGAAAAAAAGCAGGGCCGTCCCGGGACGGAATTTCCTGAAAAATACATAGAGCAGGGTGGCGGTGGCGGCAACCTGGAAAAGGATCAGGACAGCCGTGTACCAGTTGAAACCGGGGAACTGGCGAAATAAAAACTGCAGTATCCCGCCCAGTAAAGGATGCCAGATATGGTCATATTGCAACAGGCGCGTGGGCTCGTCGCCGAACCCGCCTGAAACCTGGTAGAGCAGGAAAACATCGTCACCGGAATTAAAAAGCGGGAATAAAACCAAATTGACCAGCACGTATAAAATAATGACAACCGCAAAAGAATGGAGCCATTTATATTGCTGGTGCTGGAATCTCATGAACCCGTTTCCGTGATGCAGGTTTACTGTAATAGCCCCGCAGGGCCGTCTAAAACTACTTTAAAAATCCGATACCGTAACAACCCCGGAAGGCGCAGCGCAAATCCCGTTTCTTTTTACAACAAATATTTTGTTCTTTTGAGACCCCATGATACCCGCAGACAAAATACTCGTGCTGGCCCCGCATACCGACGACGGCGAACTGGGATGCGGAGGCGCCATCGCCCGTTTTTGCGCCGAAGGCCGGGAGGTATATTATGCCGCTTTCTGTCTTTGCTCCAAATCATTGCCCCCGGGTTTGCCGGAAAATGTACTGGAACTGGAATGTAAAAAAGCGACGGCCATCCTCGGCATACCGGCTTCCCGGGTCATCTTATTTAATTACCAGGTAAGGGAACTGCCCGCTTCGCGCCAGCAGATACTGGAAGAACTGATCGGGCTTAATAACCGCATCAACCCCGACCTTGTTTTATTACCCGCAGCATCCGATGTGCACCAGGATCACCAGGTGATCTACCAGGAAGGCCGCAGGGCTTTTAAGAACAAGACTTTCGCGGGCTACGAACTGCCCTGGAACAATTACAGTTTTCACACGAATTTCTTTCTGCGGCTCAGCCCAGCCGATCTCGCGAAAAAGATCGAATCGCTCAGGGCCTACCAGTCACAGGCGGGCCGTAATTATATGCAGGAAGAATTTATCCGCTCGCTGGCCAAAGTGCGGGGGGTGCAGTGCAACAGCGAATACGCCGAAGCCTTCGAAGTATACAAACTGATCGGATAATTCAAACCTGGGGCCCTGCTGCCGGCTGTTGAC
>CAYNSL010000048.1:10991-22949 GCA_964399755.1 uncultured Chitinophaga sp.
GACTGTCGACTGTTGACTGCTAACTGCCAATTACCAATGAATTCTCTCCCCGAATTTCCCCAGCCCGAAATATTTGTTCAGTTGCAGGCTGATCCCAAACTGGTTGTACGCGGTATTGCTCTGGTACCAGGCGCGGGCATACCGGATCTGCAGTTTTCCCAGCAATACACCCGCCCCCGCCGAAAAACCGTTCAGCCCGTTACCGCTGTTCCCGATATTGAGTTCACGGCGGCGCAGAAAATTATAACCAGTATATACTTCCACGTGTTCGTCGGGATAGATGGTAGCGGCCAGCACGAGGTGATCGACCAGTTTCCCGAAACTGAATTTTTTATTACCGGCGTTGGGGAAACCGTTGCTGTTATTGAAACTGGTATCATCGTACCGGATATTAAACTGATGCATCCGCCGGGCGGTGAGTGAAAATCCGAAGGGCGCTTTTTCCAGCCGCTTGCTTAGTCCCGCCTGCAGGTCGAAGGGCAGGTCGTCGGGCGCACTGCCGCTATATTTCTTTGCCTGGAACCCGAGGTTCTTCACCAGCAGCGAAGCTGAAAACTGCCTGGCCGTATCACGGAATAAAACACCCGCGTCCATGGCGAAGGCATTGGACTGATAAATGCCATAGCGGGAGCTGATGAATTTAAGCGTGGCCCCGTAATTCCACTTTTCTTTATAAGAGCGGGAAGCAGACAACTGCATGGACCAGTCGGTTGGCCTGAATTTACCCAGGATGTTTCCGGAGGCGTCGGTCTCCGCCGTGCTCCCGTAATCGAAATAATGCAGGCCCCAGAGAAAATTAGTGTTCAGTTTTACGTGGTGATAGCCCAGCGACAAATGATAGACGGAAATACCCGAATAAAAACTGTTGAACACGGCATTCAGTTGCGTGTGCATGGCCGGTTGCAGCAGGGCGGGGTTATTATAGGCAAGCCCGATATCATTGGAGGGCTGCGAAACATTTACGCCTCCCAGGGCCGTTAACTGGGGGGTGTTGGGCAGTTTTAAGAAATTAAAAACGGAATTACCGCCCAGGGTCTGTGCATACGCAAAGCCGGGCATGGCAAAAAAGAATATCAGGAAACGGAGACGCAAAGCGATGCGAAAATACATCTTTGCATGCAGTATGGATGCGGTCACGAATGACACGAATGCCACGAAGAATCCTGGCCAATTTTTATTACAGGCAATTCATCCCTGTCATCCAATGAAGAAGCCCGCCCTGCCTCAGCAAAATTTTATCACGCTAAAATAAATTCACTATCCATATATACGTTATATACCTTATATACTCTATATACTTATATACTTATTTACTTATTTACTCTATATACTTAAACACCTCCCCGCCCCCTTTCAACACAGAGATACAGAGATACTGAGGATCACAGAGGATTTTCCACAAACTAAAAAATCATCTGCGGCTAAAAAAATATCAGAAAACTTTCGTGCTTTTAGTGCTTTTCGTGGCTACCTTGAATTGCGCAGCCATTCATCTGTGTTTTTCTGTGTTCATCTGTGGCTAACCCACATTTCGCGGCCTCATTCCACCAGCGCCATTTCCAGCACCTGGCTCATATTTTTGACATATTGAAAGCGGATCCCCTTAATAAAATCCGACTCGATCTCCTGCACATCCTTTTCATTCTGCCAGCAAAGAATAATTTCCTTCAGCCCTGCCCTTTTCGCGGCCAGCACTTTTTCCTTGATCCCGCCCACCGGCAATACCTGCCCGCGGAGCGTGATCTCGCCCGTCATCGCGAGGAAGGGCTTCACTCGTTTACCGGTTAGCGCCGATGCGATCGATGTCATCATCGTGATCCCCGCGCTGGGACCATCTTTGGGAACCGCGCCCTCAGGCACGTGGATATGAATATTTTTCTTTTCAAACAGTTTCGCGTCGAGTTTATATTTCTGCGCGTTCGACTGCAGGTAAGTCAGTGCCGTGCTGGCGCTTTCCTTCATCACATTACCGAGGTTGCCGGTCAGGCGCAATTCGCCCTTCCCGTCGCTCAGGCTGGTTTCTATGAATAAGATATCTCCGCCCACATAGGTCCAGGCCAGGCCCACCGCCACGCCGGGCATATTCACCGTTTTATAGATATCGTTGCTATACCGCGGTTTGCCGAGAATTTTTTCAATATCAACCGCCGTAAGGGCTGATTTCAGTTTTCCTTTCATCACCAGCTGCCGGGCCTGGTAGCGCATCACCGAGGCGAGCTGGCGGTCCAGTTCCCGCACCCCGCTTTCCCGGGTATAATCCTGGATGATTTTCTCCAGCACTTTATCGCTGATCCTGAAATTGGATTTATTCAGCCCGTGCAGTTCTTTTTGTTTGGGCAGCAGGTGCCTTTTGGCGATCTCGATCTTTTCTTCCACGGCATAACCGCTCAGGTCGATGATCTCGAGCCGGTCGCGCAGCGCGGGCTGTATATTCTGGATATTGTTCGCCGTGGCGATGAACAAAACTTTACTCAGGTCGTATTCCAGTTCGAGGTAATTATCATAGAAACTGTTGTTCTGTTCGGGGTCCAGCACTTCAAGCAGGGCCGATGAGGGATCGCCGCGAAAATCATTCCCCACTTTATCGATCTCGTCGAGGATCATCACCGGGTTGGAGGATTTTATTTTCCGGATCGACTGCAAAATCCTTCCCGGCATGGCGCCGATATAGGTTTTACGGTGACCGCGGATCTCGCTTTCGTCGTGCAAACCGCCGAGGCTCAGGCGCACGTATTTGCGCCCGATGGCATTGGCGATACTGCGGCCGAGAGAGGTTTTACCGATACCCGGCGGGCCCACAAAGCAAAGGATGGGGCTCTTCATATCGCCTTTGAGTTTCAGTACGGCCAGGTATTCCAGGATCCTTTCCTTGATCTTCTGCATGCCGTAATGATCGGCGTCGAGTGTCTTTTTGGCTTTCTTCAGGTCGTAATGATCTTCGGTATATTCTTCCCAGGGAAGATCGAGCATCAGGTCGAGGTGATTGTACACCACCGAATAATCGGGTGTGCTGGGGTGCATCCTTTCCAGTTTCTCGATGCCTTTTTTGAAAAGTTCTTTCGCAGCCTCGGGCCATATCTTGGCTTCGGCCTTTTTCTGCATTTCCTTTACTTCCTGCAAATTGGCATCGCCGCCCAGTTCCTCTTTGATGCTTTTCATCTGCTGCTGCAGGAAATATTCGCGCTGCTGCTTGTCGAGTTCGGTCTTGGTTTTGGTGGTTACTTTATTTTTCAGCTCGGCGAACTGCAGTTCCTTTTGCAGGAGCTGCATCAGCATATCGGCCCGCTGGCGGATATGGTTCAGCTCAAGTAATTTCTGCTTGTCACGGATATCCGTATTCAGGTTGCTCGATACGAAATGGATCAGGAAGGCGGGGTTCTCAATATTGCGGAGGATGATCGACGCTTCGGTAGGAATATTCGGGGATATCTTCACGATCTCCGTGGCCAGGTCCTTGATATTGGACACATAGGCTTCAAAGTCGGCGTCCTTTGGTGATTCTTCCTCTTCCAGCTTCTGAATTTTTGCACGGAAATAGGGATCTTCCTCAAAAACGGATTCGATCAGGAACCGGCTCTTGCCCTGGATGATGATCGTGGTGCCGCCATCGGGCATCTTGATCAGCTTCACGATCCGGGCGATGGTGCCGATCAGCTCCAGGTCTTTCACTTCCGGGTCTTCCACCCCGCTGTCTTTTTGCGCCACGACGCCGATCAGTTTATCGCCTTTGTAAGCGTCGTTCACGGCCCGGATGCTTTTATCGCGGCCCACGGTAATGGGCAGCACCACGCCCGGGAAGAGCACCGTGTTGCGCAGGGGCAGCAGGGCTATTTCGGAAGGCACTTCGATGGCATTGGTATCCTCGTTATCACTCTCGTTGAGGGGAATGATCGGCAAGAAATCCATTTCGTCTTCGGTCCGTAAAAGGTATTGTTCGAGTTCCATTATTGCTGTTTCAAACGATCTTTAAAAAAATTTTGGATTTTGGAATGGGGAAACCTTTCTGCCGGCAGGCAGGTTTCGAAATTGCCTGAAAGGATGAATGTCTTTTTTGGTTTCAAAAGTTTCACTATTCCAAAATCCCGCTCCGTCAATTTGTCATTTCAGACCCCAACCCCGGGCGGGCGGTAAAAATAGATTGGGAAAACAGTATTGTCAAGATTTATGCCCTTTATATCCTAACTGACAAAGTTGGCGGCTGAATAGGAATAAATTGCGCAAAAAAAGCCCCTCCGGGGGGAGGGGCGATATTCAAAGTGTATTGGGATTTTATAAAGCTACGCCTACCGAGACCTGGAATCCCTGGTTCTTCCATTTCCCTTCGTCGGGCAGGTCGCTGATATTATTCAAACCGACTGCGTAACGGGCGTTGATCCTTAGGGCCAGCACTTTAAACTGCACCCCGGCCAGCATGGAAAGATCGCCGTGTTTGAAGGCTTCCCCGCCATTTTGCAATAAGGTCTTGCTCTGGTTGATCAGGACGCCGAACTGCGGACCCGCCTGGAGGGACAGGAAACTGCCGATCAGTTTATAATTAATCAGGATCGGGATGGAGAGATAATTCAGTTTCACGTTGGCGTTGCCGTTAAAGACATCCTGGTATACATTTTTGTAATTGCTGTCGAGTCTGGTGGCGTACTGGTTCCACAAAACTTCCGGTTGCAGCACGAAATGGTTCCCCAATCTCAGTTCCATAAAACCGCCGAGGGAATAGCCGTAACGGAACTGGTCCTTGAAGGACTTTCCGTCCACCTTGGTGATATTGGCGCCGCCTTTAACACCGAGGTGAAACTGGGCCATCGAGGCCTGGGCGATGAGCAGGAATGCGAAAAGAGGGAGGAGCTTTGTTTTCATGTGTAATTGTTTAATTGTTAGGGTGACTGAAATGACCTCTGAAAAATTCAAGGATAGTGCCAGTCACCCCCGGGCGCTGTTAAATTTTCTTAACGATATGGGTCATTACATAAACCGCTTTTGTAACCCTGTTATTGCATATAAAATGCAAAAAAAATCAGGCTGTGCATATCTTTTGAATGGGAAGATGAATTGCTGACGGCATGTGCAGGTTTCTAAACACCCCCTGTTTCCGGAAAGGGATGAGCATATTTTATCGGCAGCATGCAGGTGCCGGACTTCAGAATATCAGCCCGGCGTTCACTGAAAAGATCGTATTAAAATGTTTGGAAGTGGCCGGGAAATAATAATCCATGGCAAACTGCGGCTGCACGAAGAATTTCCCGATGGAATACTCACCCCTGAAAAACAGGGTGAGCGAGAGCGGCTGGAATCTGAGCTGGTCGTCGAGATAAATATTATCGGTATTATAAAGCACGTTGCTGCTGTTGCGCACCAGCGTGGCATAGGTGCTGGATGACTGGTTGAACCCGAATTTCTGGGTGCCGGAGGTGAATGTAAGCTGCGGCGTAAAACGGATATGGTCTTTGTACGTGATCACATCCAGCCAGTAAAAATCATGCCGCGCGGATAGCATCAGCGAAAAATCGCTGACCGTTTCTTTTGTATTGATATAAGTAAACCCCCTTCGCCGCAGTCGCAGGTCCTGGATCAGGATCTCCCTTTCCTCATAATCACTCCGGCTGCCCCAGCCGTAACTGAGGGCCAGCATGGGTTTCAGCCACCATTTTCGGTAAATGAAATAGGCGTATAATTCATTTTGTATCGGCGTGGTGTAAAAGGAAAGGGAGTCTTTGGTGAAGAAGCGGGAATAGGAAATGCCCGTAGCCAGCGCTTTGTTCTGCTGGTAATCGAAGGAGGGGGTAATTCCTCCCTGGAAAAAATTCATGTTGGAGCCGTCGTCTACGATATAACCGTTGGCCGTGATCCCGAGCCCGCTTTTATGATAGTACCCCAGCGTGGGGGAATAGGTAAGTTTTTTTGATGTCGTGATCTGGTATGAATTCTTTGTTTCGAAATTATAGTAGCCCTTTCCCGCCGAAAGACTGACGAGGAAATAACTGTGCGGGGATAAAATGGAATCCATGAATTCATCGAAATCCTGGAAAAGCTCATCATAGTTCAGGCTGGTATCGATGACAGGCGGATCTTTTTCTTTCAGGGGTTTAATGGTAGTATCGGCCGGGCTGTTTTGGGCATATACAGCGCTTCCCAGCATTACCAGGGCCGGTAATATTGACCATCGTTTTATCATCAGGCAGTCGAATTCTGGCTTCCGGACAGTGGCTGAACAGTCCTTTTAAAAGGGATGCAATAACGGCCGGGAAGCGGTTTTAAGACTTAAAGGTTAAAAAAAAGTTTAATAAGCTGCCAATCAGTGAGAAAACGTCAAAAGGAAGGAAATTATTGAAAGCCACCCCTAAAAAGGGCTTACTGCAGCTCTAAAACAGTGATTTCGGGCAATATGCCTACCCGGCCGGGATAGCCCAGGAAGCCGAATCCGCGGTTAATATAGAGTTTCTGGGGGGTCTTTCGCCCGTTAGCGGGCCTGTGCTGGTACAGTCCGGCCCATTCTTTATACAAGTACTGGACGGGACTCCATTTCAAACCCGGTATTTCGAAGCCGAATTGCATGCCGTGGGTATGTCCGGCCAGCATAAGATCGATATCGGGATAGGATTCGCAAACCTCGGCCTTCCAGTGGGAAGGGTCGTGGCTCATTAATATTTTAAATGGATAAGCCTGGGTTCCGGCATGCGCGCTTTTTAAGTCGCCGTGCCTGGGAAAACGCGATTTGGCGCTCCAGTTTTCCACGCCAAGCAGGGCAATGCTGTCTTCTCCTCTCTTTAGCTCCACGTGTTCATTCATCAGCAAACGCCAGCCCATGGCGCGGTGCACCTGCTTCAGGCGTTCCAGGTTCTCGCGTTTGTCTTCGGGGCGCTCCCATTTCACATAATCGCCGTAATCGTGGTTGCCAAGGATGGAATACACCCCGAGCGGCGCGTTCAGCTTCCCGAAAACATCCCGGTAATCATTCATCTCATCGGCTACATTGTTTACCAGGTCGCCGGTAAATAAAATAAGATCGGGTTCCTGGTCGAGTATCGTTTCCACACCCTGCATCACGGCTTCCCGGTCATTAAAACTGCCGGCATGTATATCGGAGATATGAACGATTTTAAGTCCTTTAAAGGCCGCGGGAAGATGATCAAAATGCAGGCGCTGGCGTCGCACCCGGTACGTGTATTTATTGCCGAAACCGTAAACCAGCGCGGTAAACAACCCGCTCCCGGCAAGTACCCCGGCCCAGCTCAGCATCACCGATCTGCCTGCAGCCGCGGTCCCGTTCCCGGAAGGGAAAAACTGTAGGCCGGCCCATTGCACCACACGGCGAACATCATCCGCAAGGAAAAAAACGGCGGCGATTCCCTTGGCGAAGAATAATCCGGTGATAATAGAAAAAATCGTAGCTCCCCTTAGCCCGGCCTTTTTATTGAAATGCAGGTATGGCAGCAGGATCAGTCCCGCCAGCGATGCAGCTGAAATGACCCAGTACACAATGATAATCCCGGTGCTTACAGCCTCCGGCACGGGGTATAAAATGGTTTGTAAAGCCTGGAAAAAATAGATATCCAGTAAGAGGAGAAAGACAGCCAGTATCCACCGGAACGGGGAGTTTCGCATAGAAGTCCAAAATTAACCCCTAATCCGGGACGGCTGCCTATTTTTGCCTTTCTTAATAAAATTTTACAAATGCAGTACACATATTACGGTCATTCCTGTTTCCGGGTGGAGATGCAAAAGCCTGCTGGTCAGGCCGGCGTGGTCAAAATCCTCTTCGACCCTTTTATTACGGGCAATGAACTGGCAAAACATATCAATATCGCATCGATCGAAACCGATTATATCCTCATTTCTCATGGCCATGTCGATCATATCGCCGATGGCGTTACCCTGGCCCAGTCGACCGGCGCCAAAGTAGTTTGCAGCTGGGAGATCTATGAATGGCTGGGCAGGAAGGGTATTAAAAACGTACACCCGATGAATACCGGCGGGCAATGGCATTTTGATGAGTTTTCCGTGCGCTGCACCACGGCCCAGCATTCAAGCGGACTGCCCGATGGCAGTTACGGGGGCAATCCCATGGGTTTTATTATTACGGGTCCGGAAGGCAGTTTTTATTACAGCGGGGATACGGCGCTCACGCTGGACATGCAACTCATTCCCAAATGGGCAAAACTAAATTTTGCGGTTTTACCCATAGGCGACAATTTTACCATGGGCTATGTTGATGCGGCCGAAGCGGCGCGGATGATTGACTGTAAAAAGATTATCGGGGTGCATTACGACAGCTTCGGGTTTATTAAAATCGATCACCAGAAAGCCCGGGCCGCTTTTGAAAAAGCGGGCAGTTCACTGCAACTGGTATCCATCGGCGATACGATCACTATTTAAATAACGGAACAGATATAATGGCAAGGATCATCGGGGTAGCAAATCAGAAAGGGGGGGTGGGCAAGACCACGACTGCCATCAACCTGGCGGCCAGTTTCGCGGTACTGGAATATAAAACCCTGCTGGTGGATGGCGATCCGCAGGCCAACAGCACCACGGGTGTGGGGTTTGACCTGCACAATATCACGCACAGCCTGTATGATTGCATGGTCAATGAATCACGCGCCAGGGACGTGATCCTGAAAACCGAGATCCCGAATCTCGACCTGATCCCCTCGCATATCGACCTGGTAGGCGCCGAGATTGAAATGATCAATTATCCTAACCGGGAAATGGTGCTGAAAAATATTCTCGACGCCGTTCGCGAGGATTATGATTTTATCATCATTGACTGCTCCCCTTCCCTCGGACTCATCACCGTCAACGCGCTCACGGCCGCCGATTCGGTGGTGGTGCCGGTGCAATGCGAGTTCTTCGCGCTCGAAGGATTGGGAAAACTGCTGAATACGATCAAGATCGTCCAGAGCCGGCTCAACACATCACTCGTGATCGAAGGGATACTGATGACCATGTACGACGGCCGCCTGCGGCTCTGTAACCAGGTGGTGAGCGAAGTGAGACGTCATTTTGAGGACATGGTCTTCAGCACCATCATCCACCGCAATTCCCGGCTTGCCGAAGCCCCCAGCGCCGGCAAACCCGTCATCCTTTACGACGCCAACAGCAAGGGTTCCATGAATTACCTGAACCTGGCCAAGGAAATTCTCCAGAAGAATGATATGACGAAGATTAAGAATGAGGAAAGGATACTGGAGCTGTGAGCGCAGCGCGTTGAGCGGCGGGCATTACACCAAAATCCTTCTTAATAAATCACGGCCTCATTTTATCCCTTAAACATTAACTTTGACGGGTAACAACATGCTGCGTATTCACAGCAATCAGTTTCATTGTATGTCCACTCCGAAACAAAATAAAGACCTGCTTGGCAAAGGCATCCGTTCGCTGTTGCAAAGCATCGATGCCGACCTGAAGACCAGCAGCGGTCAGCTGAAGCCCGCCGTGGTGGAAAACGCAACGGGAAGCAACCGGATCCCCATTGAAGATATCGAAGCGAATCCCAAACAGCCGCGCCGCGACTTTGATGAAAAGTCGCTGCAGGAACTGGCCGAATCGATCAAATTGCATGATATCATCCAACCCGTAACCGTTTCCAGGCTTCCTTCCGGAAAATACCGTTTGATAGCAGGCGAACGCCGCTGGCGTGCGGCCAAACTGGCGGGCGTTAAAGATATTCCCGCTTATATCCGCCAGGCCAATGATTCGCAACTGCTCGAACTCGCCCTGCTCGAAAACCTGCAGCGGGAAGACCTGAACGCGATGGAAGTGGCGCTCAGTTACAAGCGTATGATGGAAGAACTGGACTTCACGCAGGAACAGGTAGCCGAAAGAATGGGAAAAGACAGGAGCACGGTGGCCAATTTTATCCGGCTGCTGAAATTACCACCCGATATCCAGCTGGCCGTTCGCAGCGGCGAACTGAGCATGGGACATGCGCGCGCCCTGGTGAATGTTGACACCATCGACCAGCAGCTGTATATATTCAGGGAAATAAAACAGAAGGGATTATCGGTGCGGCAAACGGAAGCCCTGGTGCGCAATCTCTACCGGCAGGGTGTTGTTAAAAAATCTTCAAAAAACCAGTTGCCGCCGCCCCTTCAGCGTATTGAGGATAAATTAGCTTCGCATTTCAGCACCCGCGTAAAATTAAAACACAGCCGCAACGGCAGCGGCCAGATCATCATCGAATATTATTCGCCGGAAGAAATGAATAAGATTCTCGGGCAGCTGCAGGCGCCGCTTGATTAAATCCCTCTCCCGCCCCGCGGGGAATTATGAAATCAGCATCACTAAAAAAAATTGCGATCCTGTTACCGGTATTCGCCATGGGCACCGGGCTGTACGCGCAGAAAAAAATCAAAGAGGGTAAGTCAAAGGACACCACGATCCAGGCCCAAAAACAGCTCAACAAATACGATTCCGCATTCCAGGCGCATAGTCCCAAAAAAGCGGCATTGCGTTCAGCGATATTGCCCGGCCTGGGACAGATCTACAATAAAAAATACTGGAAGCTCCCGATCGTATACGGAGCGCTTGGCACCAGCGCGGGTGTGTTCCTGTACAACCTTGGGCAGTACCGCGCCACCCGTTTTGCCTACCGGGTGAAATACAATATGCGGGTGAACCACACCGATTCCGCCCTTTACAGCCAGATCAAACCCACCCTGCAGCCCCTGAGCGAGGAGTCGCTGCGATTTTACCGGGGACAGTTCAGAAGAGATATTGATTATTCCGCCCTTGTATTTATATTATTATGGGGATTGAATGTGGTGGATGCCGCGGTGGACGCCCATCTCAAATCATTTGATGTTAGTCCCGATCTCAGCCTGCAGATCAAACCGGGTCACAGCGCGTTGGCGGGAACCAATGGCATCAGCCTGGTATTGCGGATCGGTAAATAATTTCCGGGTTTATTCAAACAACATAATTCTATCAATGCATAGTAAGCAAAAGGGGCCGCCTGCGGGCAGCCCCTTTTTATTTTATCGTTGGGTTTTTCTATTTAACTAATACCAGTCTTTTACTCACCGTTTCGCCATTGCTGTTCAGGTGAACCATATAAACGCCCTGCGGGAGCCTGGATGTTTCGACCATGAACTGGTAGATCCTTCCTTTTTCCGATTCGCCCCTGTTGATACGCTTTACCACTTTTCCGTTCATATCAAGCACCACGATCTCCGTGTGGCCCGTACTTGCGGGTTTATAAGTAACCATCACGTCACCCGAAGTGGGATTGGGCATCAGCTGCAGTTCGGGTTCGACCTTTTCCGAAACGGGCTCGGGTCTGTTCACTTCAGCGGCCGGGCGGGTAGCAGGAATCGGATTCATGCCGCCTCCGCCACCCGATGCGGGCAGCAGCGGGGCGGGGATCAGGCTGCAATCAACGGGGTCTACATTCTCGTCGTTCTTACCCGTCTTGCTCGGACTGGCCTGCAGTTTGGCGATATCCACATAACCGAATCCCGAAGGACCAAATGCGCTCAGGTTAACCGTGGCTTCGTACCAGACATTGAATATCCAGTTCGGGTAGGTCGGGTTCGGCGCATAACTTGCATTGGTTGCCGGCGAATTGGTTAACAGCACATAGTTAAACGTGTTGAAATTCTCGCTGATGGAAGTCTTGCACCCGGTAACATCCGACGCGTTGCCCATAATCATGTTGCCGTCTCCGCCTGACACACCCAGGGTCTTGTACCCGGAAGGAACGGTATTGGAAGCGCTGATATAGTCGATCTTGAACTCCATGCTCTTCTGGCCAAGGCCGTTGAACAGCGCGATCTGGAATTTATCATTCTTCAGGTCGGTGAACTTATGCGCTGCCGGCCAGCCGATGACATTTGTTCCATAAGTGTTATCGACAAAGGTCTTGGCGAATACCGTACGAATGGTCACTTTACCCGGAACGCTGTAATCCATCGTTGTTTTGGCAGCAACAATGTTCGGTTTGGTCGGGCTCCTGAAACACTGTTC
>CAYNSL010000049.1:0-22690 GCA_964399755.1 uncultured Chitinophaga sp.
GTTTTGGAAAACGTTGCTTCGCTGATAAAAGTTAATAGATAAAAGATGGGGGAGATCCTGAAAGATGGGGAAGTTTGTATAGATAAAAATCAAAAGCAAACAGCTGTTCCGGGCGCTGCAATTTCGCAGCATGGCTTTATACCCGAAAGCAGGGGAGGGATTAATGGAAACGGGGCCGGGTCGTACTTTTATCTCTTCGTTATTAGTTTTTATCTCAATTATTTTACTTTGTGCCTCAAACGACCCTCATGCCCGCAACTTTCAACTACGGAACTGACCTTCTTCGTACCGGAATCGCACTCTCCATCTCATCCGGGAAAGTGAAAGGCGTACTGAATCAAGCCGCCGTCGACAAAATAAAAAACGGGGCTGAAAATGTCCGGCAGATCGTGGCGGGACAAAAAACGGTGTATGGCATCAATACCGGTTTCGGCATCCTTGCCAATACGCATATCTCCGATGAAGACACGGCCACCCTGCAATACAAGATCCTGCAAAGCCACAGCGTGGGTGTGGGCGATCCCGTTAGCCGGGAGATCGCGCGGCTGATGTTGATCACCAAAGTGCAGGCGCTGGCACAGGGTTACAGCGGTGTGCAGTTGTCAACCGTGGAAAGGATCATCTGGCATATCGAAAACGAAGTGATCCCCGTTGTTCCCGAAAAAGGAAGCGTGGGGGCCAGCGGCGACCTTGCGCCATTGGCGCATCTGTTCCTGCCCCTGATCGGGCTGGGACAGGTATATTATAAAGGTGAGCGGATGGATACGTCGCGCTGGATGCAATTATCGGGTATGAAGCCTGTTCAACTCGGGCCCAAGGAAGGACTGGCCCTGATCAACGGCACGCAGTTTATCTTAAGTTTCGCGGTAAAGGGCGTGCAGCGGATGCACAACTGCCTCGAAGCCGCGGATATCATCGGGGCCATGAGCCTCGAGGCGCTCACGGGCACCAAGGCGCCCTTCGATGAACGGTTGCACCAGCTCCGGCCATTTACTGGGAGCCGACTCGTGGCGCAGCGATTGCGTGTATTGCTGAAAGATTCGGCTATCATGCAAAGCCATGTGGACTGCGGCCGCGTGCAGGATCCCTATTCCCTGCGCTGCATGCCGCAGGTGCATGGCGCGAGCCGGAACGCCTGGCTGCATTTAAAGGAACTCACGGAAACAGAACTGAATGCCGTAACCGACAACCCGATCATCCTCTCGGCCGATGATACGATCAGCGGGGGCAATTTCCACGGTCAGCCCCTGGCCCTTCCCCTCGATTATTGCTGCTTTGCCGCTGCGGAACTGGGAAATATCAGCGACCGCCGCTGTTATTTACTGCTCGAAGGCAAATGGGGACTGCCGATGCTGCTGATGAAAGACGTGGGACTGAACAGCGGGTTCATGATCCCGCAGTACACGACCGCCGCGCTGGTTTCCGAAAACAAAACGCTTTGCTTCCCGAGCAGCGCCGACAGCATTCCTACTTCGCTGGGACAGGAAGACCATGTGAGCATGGGCAGCATCAGCGGGCGCAAGCTGAGCCGCGTGCTCGATAACCTCGAATATATCATGGCCATCGAACTGTTGTCCGCCTGCCAGGCCATCGAGTTCCGCCGTCCGCTGAAAAGCTCCGCACTGCTTGAATTTGCGCATGACCATGTCCGTAAGTATGTAGGGTTTGCCTCCGAAGACCGGGTCTTTGCCGAAGACGTGGAAAAAGTGGCGGGGATCATCAAGGATTACTCTTTCGTGGAGCAGCTGAATGCGTTCGCCGCGGAAAAAGGAGTTTCGTTGAATGGGGATTATCCTGGATTTGATTTTTAACCGCAGCGAATATGAGTACCCCGAGGTTACGCGAAGTTTCTCTGTGCCCCCGTGGTTTCTTCTTTATTTACAGTTTGATACTCGCCTCCAGCGCCAGCTCCATCATCGGCAGCAGCGCCTTTTCCCTTTCATCCGCCGATATTTTTTCCTGCGTGGGAATCACATCCGATACGGTGAGCAGGGTGGCGGCGGTCTTCCTGAGGTAACGGGCATTGGCAAAGAGCGCGAAGGCTTCCATTTCAGCCGCCAGGCATTTGTATTTTTTCACGATTCCGGGTTTGCCCTTGTCCTTACGGTAAAACACATCCCCGGAATGTATGGACCCGGAGAAGAGAGGCACCTGCATATGTTTGGCCGTTTCGTTGATCACCTCGAATGCCAGTCCCTGGTGTTTAAACCGGTCTTTTTTATATCCGAAGGCGCATTCGGCATAGGTTGATTCGCTGCAGGCCGTGTCCACATTCACCAGGTCGAACAGTTTCAGCTTTTTGGTATAAGCCCCGCAGGTGCCCACGCGGATGATATGTTCCACTTCATATTCGGTATAGAGTTCGTAGGAGTATATACCAATGCTGGGACAACCCATGCCGCTGGCGCCCACGGTCAGGGGCATCTCTTTATAAGTACCGGTAAAAAAATAAACATTGCGGGTGCCGCTAACCTGTTTCACGTCGCGCAGGTAATGATCGGCTATGTATTTGGCCCTCAGCGGGTCGCCGGGCATCAGGACGGTACGGGCGATTTCTCCCTTCAGGGCGCTGATATGGATGCTCATCGGTAAGGTTTGTTTTGCTCAAGGTATAAAAATTATCAGGGAATAACGACTTTTGCAGGAGTTTCACGCAGCGCACGCAAAGTAATGAAGGCGCGGTGCCGCTCCATCATTGCGTACGCCGCGGGAAATAAAAATTTGAAATCATGAGTACGATGACCCGTTCAAAATACGACCCCGTGAAATACAAAACCCCCACCGGCACCACACTGAACTGCAAGGGCTGGATCCAGGAAGCCGCGTTGCGGATGCTGCTGAATAACCTGAACCCCGAAGTGGCCGAGCGGCCCGATGACCTGATCGTATACGGCGGCCGCGGAAAGGCGGCGCGGAATTTCGAGGCCCTTGATGCCATCATTGCGGCGCTGAAGATCCTGGAAAATGACGAAACCCTGCTTATACAGAGCGGTAAACCCGTGGGCATCATGAAAACGCATAAAGATGCGCCGCGGGTGCTCATCAGCAATTCGATGCTGGTTCCCAACTGGGCAAACTGGGATCACTTCGATGAACTGGAGAAAAAAGGGTTGACCATGTACGGCCAGATGACCGCCGGTTCATGGATCTATATCGGCAGCCAGGGTATTGTGCAGGGCACTTATGAAACCTATGCCGCCATCGCGGAGAAATATTTCAACGGCACGCTCAAAGGCACGCTGAATGTAACGGCCGGGCTGGGCGGTATGGGCGGCGCGCAGCCACTGGCCATCACGATGAACGAGGGCGTGGCCCTGATCGCCGAAGTGGAGGAATGGCGGATCGATAAAAGGATCCAGACAAAATACCTTGACGAGAAATACACCGACATCGACGAAGCGATTGATAAAGCGCAGGCATATAAGGCGGCAGGAACGGGCAGGAGCATCGGCGTCTGTTGCAATGCCGTTCACCTGCTCCAGCGTTTGGCGGAGAAGGGCGTTGTTCCCGATACGCTTACCGACCAGACATCGGCGCATGACCCCCTGATGTACTGGCCGCATGAAATGAGTTATGCATACGCCAAAGTGCTGCGGGCGGAAAACCCCAAACAGTATATCGAATACGCCTACAATTCCATGTACCTGCACGTGCAACTGATGCTGCGTTTACAGGAAAAGGGTTCCATCACCTTTGATTATGGTAATAATATCCGGGCAAGGGCGCAGGAGCGTGGATTAAAGAACGCTTTCGATTTCCCCGGTTTTGTCCCCGCCTATATCCGCCCGCTATTCTGTGAAGGAAAGGGACCCTTCCGCTGGGCGGCCCTGAGCGGCGACCCGCAGGATATCGCCGTTACCGATGAGGTGATAAGAAATTTGTTCCCGAAAAATAAATCCCTGATCCGCTGGCTGGATCTTGCCAAAGAAAAGATCGCCTTCCAGGGTTTGCCCGCGCGGATCTGCTGGCTGGGACAGGGCGAGCGCGAAAAAGCGGGTCTCGCTTTTAATGAACTGGTGCGCAGCGCTAAGGTAAAGGCCCCGATCGTGATCGGCCGCGATCATCTCGACACGGGTTCGGTGGCTTCCCCCAACCGCGAAACCGAAGCCATGCTCGACGGCAGCGATGCCGTGGCCGACTGGCCCATCCTGAATGCCCTGGTGAATACCGCCGGCGGCGCTTCATGGGTTTCATTGCACCATGGAGGAGGTGTAGGCATGGGATATTCCATTCACGCGGGTATGGTGATCGTGGCCGATGGCACGGATGACGCGGCAGCCAGACTGAAAAGAGTGTTGCGGAATGACCCGGGGATGGGTGTGATCCGGCATGCAGACGCGGGGTATGATATAGCAAAGGAAACGGCAAAGCATAACCAGCTTGATATCAGTGATAGAATAAAATAGCGGCGTGAAGCCATTCGTTTTAATATTTTGTTTCATTTTCTGCGGCGCATGCCTGCATGCCCAGCGCAAAGGCGCCGATACCCTTGACGGGTATATCGTCAAATCACCGGCTGATACGATCCGCGGAAAGATCATTCTTGCTTATACGATTGTCAGGATAAAAAAGGAAGACCAGAAACACTTTAAACGGGAAGACTGGTACGACTGGGTTGATTTTATCGGGCCGGATGGTAAAGTCATTACCTACGGGCCATCCGATATCGCCGGGTACGGCATCCTCGGGTCCGGTGAAAATAAAATTGTTTTCAGCAGCTTCGATATCACCATACCCAATAAAGGACTGCTGCTCATGAAAGGAAAGGGAAGGCAATTCCTGTCGCTGGGCGTAAAGGGAACGATGGGACTGTACTGGTATTATCACCGCGAAGACGGGCTGGGTGAAACGATGTGGCTGTATGACGCGTACTTATTGAACGACAAAAATGAGATGCGGGTGCTCAAGCTGAAAAAAATGAGCTCGAAATACCGGTTGACGGAGATGGAAGACTGGTTTGCCGGGTTCCCCGATCTTTCAAAATATGATCTCAGGGGGCTATACAGTTTCGAACTGACCGACCTGGTCAGGAAATATAATGCATGGAAGAAAAACGGGCCTTAATAAAAATGTGTCCCCACGGCAATCCTTACTGATAATATTCACGCAACGAATGCAGGAACTGGTCGAGCAGGGCATTGAACTCCTCCGGCGTTTCCAGCATCGGCACATGACCGCAGCGGTCGATCCAGTATAATGTTGAATTAGGAATAAGCTTATTGAATTTTTCCGCCACTTCCGGCGGCGTGATCACATCATTCCTTCCCCAGATCAGGCAGCACTGGGCCCGGATATTGGCCAGTTCTTTTTCCAGGTTATTATGAATGGTGGATTTGGCCAGGGAAAGGATCTGCAGCGCCTTGCGGCTGTTGACGGTGGTATAGATCTCATCCACCAATTCCTTCGAAGCGATACCGGGATCGTAAAACGTGAGCTCGGTTTTGGTCTTGATATAATTATAGTCGCTTCGTTTCGGGAAACTATCGCCCATCCCGCTTTCATACAAACCCGAACTTCCGCTCAGGATCAGCGAACTTACTTTTTCCGGGTGTTCGAGCGCATACAAGAGCGCGATATGCCCGCCCATCGAATTGCCCAGCAGGTGAAATCTTTGCAAGGAAAGTTTTTGCGCCAGGTCTTCCACGAACGCGGTGAGGGTGAAAATATCCACATCCCTCCCCAGTTCATAAAAAGGGAACACAGGCACGATCACCCGGTGGGTTTTCTGCAGGTGGCAGATCAGGGGTTCAAAATTCTTCACCGAACCGAATAGACCGTATAAAAGCACGATGGGCTCGCCATCGCCGGCTTCCACGTGCGATTTTCCGGTTGCGGTTAACAGGGACTCATTCATAATGGATAGATTAGGACCGGTCGCTGCCTGGTTTTCTTCCGGTTCTTCCGTAAAGAACGGGGGAAAGTTAATGAATGTAGCGGTTAAAAAAAATGAACCGCCTCTTTATTAAAAATTTGTTGCGTTAATAATCAGTTCCCGGCGACATAATACACAGAAATTAACATGGATTTCCGGATTAACCGGTATTTGCTGCAGCTGCCTATTGCAGTATCAAAAAAAATTATCCGCCAAAAGGCTCACTGATCGATGTGCTGACTTTTGAAAACCATTTTGGTCCTTCATCGGTCATATACACGCAATCCTCCAGCCGCACCCCGAATTCGCCGGGGATCGCGATCGTGGGCTCGATGCTGAAGCACATACCGGCCTGCAGCAATTGTTTATTGCCCTTCACCATATTGCCCCATTCATGTCCGTCCATACCGATGCCATGACCCGTGCGGTGGGGGAGACCGGGCAATTGATAACCGGGACCGAAGCCCGCGTCGGTGATCACTTTGCGGGCGGCGGCATCTACGTTTTCGCAGGGCGCGCCGATTTTTGCGGCGGCAAAACCGGCCGACTGCGCCTGTTTTTCCAGGTTCCAGATCTCGAGCTGTCTTTTGGTCGGTTCCGCGCCGTACACCACGGTCCGCGTGATATCGGAAGCGTAACCCTGCACTTCGCAGCCGCAGTCCATCAGCACGATATCGCCTTTCTTTAATTGTTGCGGTTTGGTGGTGCCATGCGGGAAAGCGGAGGCCTCCCCGAAAAGCACCAGCGCGAAACCCGCGTCATGGCCCAGCTGCTGCTGCGCTTTGGTGATCACGGCGGCTACATCACCCGGCGTCATGCCTTCCTGCAATTGTTTGATGCCCTCTTTGATCGCGGCGGATGTAATGTCATTGGCTTTCTGCATCAGGGCCAGTTCGGCGGGCGACTTGATCAACCGGCAGTTCATGGTCACGGGGTCGCCGCTTACATACTGCAGCAGCGGGGCTTCCCGGCGCATGCCGTCCATGATAAAAAAGCGGAGCCGTTCTTCCATCGCGATCCTGTCGGAAAGAATACCGGCATCTTTGATCGCGTTGAGGATCTGCCGGTAGGGGCTTTCGTCTTCCTGCCAGGCATACACGTTTTTACCGAATTTGATCAGTTCCCGCAGGCGGGCTTCTTCAAAACCCGGGCACACATAGCGGGGTTCGCCTTTGGCGGGGATAATGGCCACCATGGGTCTTTCACTGGGCCACCAGTTGATACCCGTGAAATAAACCATCGCGGTGGTGCCGGCGTCAAGCACCAGGGCCGCCATCTTGTTTTCGGTGAGCAGGCGCTGCGCTTTTTCGATGCGGGATTCTCTTTCTTTGTCGGTGATGGGCTTTACATCCGCGATCATGGAATTCAGTGCGCCGGCCGCCGGTTTTACTTCAGCCTTTTTTTCCTTACTGCCGCAGGCGCCGATGCCTGTTACCAGTCCCGTGGCGGCCGCGGCGGCCCCGAACTGCAGGAAGTCTCTTCTTTTGATGGCCATATCAGTTCATTGAAGGAATGAATCATGTAATTTGATTTGAAGGTAGCGTTTTTCTGATTTCAGATAACCTTCGCCGTATGACAGTGTTTGAAATTACTTCCGCAATGACATAAGATAATACGGCTGATCCGGCCGGAAAAGACTAACTTGCATCCATAACCGACAATCAGCATTGAATACCTGGCAGATCACCTGTCACCGGAGCCTTCTCCCCGGACTTTTTAAGATCCCTTGCTTTTGTTCACTAAACATTATTGACGCATGAACCGTACTATTCTATATAGCGACCTGATCGCCGCGGAAACAGCATTTGAAGAAATCATCCCGTTTGCGGAAAACCTTCCGCCTTTGCCTGAACTTGAAAATGACCAGCCCCTAACCAGGAGTTTCGGGATCGTGGATCTCTGGAATATCCGTCGCGTAAAACGGCATTTCAGTATATACCGGAATCGAAGATGATCGTCGGCAAAGGACTATGTCAGAGTGTATTGAGGTAAGAAAGCCGTCGTTTCCGGGCCTGTTTACCGGCGGCATGCAGGTATCGGGCGACTGCATTAACTTATCCCTGCATAATAAATAACCCTTTCTCCGATTAAAGCACTATCTTTATACGGTGATTTAAGTTTCTGCGAACATTCAGTTCAAGGTCCATCAATTCTTACGCTTCACCCGGTAAAAGTTAATCTCCTTTCTACTTTTTGCTCCTGGATCCTGTCACAGGTATTTTTATTTTTTATTTTAAACATTTAATCATGAACATGTACGTTTCGAATTTAAGTTTCCACACAACCGAGGAAGACTTAAACAACTTATTTTCCCAGTACGGTGCCGTATCATCGGCCAAGATCATCACCGACCGTGAGACCGGCCGCAGCCGCGGATTCGGCTTTGTGGAAATGGCTTCTGATGAAGAAAGCAACAAAGCGATGTCGGCTTTGAACAACAAAGAGATCGAGGGAAGATCAATGTCAGTTTCCATTGCAAAAGAAAAACCCAAAAGGGCTGATAATAAGCGTTGGTAATGCGCGGAAAATAACTCGAAAAAGGAGCCCCCGAAAGGCTCCTTTTTTTATGGCCCGGTTTTTATTTATCACTGATACCGCTATGCTTCTGATACGACTGCTGTTCCCCCGGAGTTAACAAACAGGAAAGCATACCCGCAACCGGTTTTGCCGGGTGAACAGGTATGCTTTCCGAACCGGGTGCACTGACCGTCAGGCCAGTTCAAGTTCTTCCTTGGGCAAAGGTTTCATGCAGAAGAACCAGTCTTTACAGTAAACATTTGCTTCTTTTCCCGCCATCCTTTCTTTCGCCACGCCGCAACTGTTGGGCGGGGGTACGATCACGTCTTCGCCGGGTTGCCAGTCGGCCGGCAGGGCCACCGCATGCTTATCGGCGGTTTGCAGACCGATCAGCACCCGTTTCAGTTCATTGAAATTACGGCCGAGAGACAGGGGATAATAGATCAATGCCCTGATGATTCCTTTGGGGTCGATGAAGAATACGGCCCGCACCGCCTTGGTGGCGCTTTCGTTCGGCTGGATCATGCCGTATTTCCGGGCTACATCCATCCTGATATCCTCGATCAGGGGGAATTGCACTTCCATGTTCTTCATATCGCGGAACTCTATCCTGTCCTTGATGGTACGCAGCCAGGCGATATGGCTGTACAGCCCATCCACGCTCAGTCCAACCAGTTGCGTATTCAGCCGGGCGAATTCGGGTTCCCGTTTTGCAAAGGTCATAAACTCGGAAGTGCAGACGGGGGTGAAGTCGGCAGGGTGGCTGAACAGGATAATCCACTTGCCTTTATAATCCTCCGGGAAATGAATGGTTCCCTGGGTGGTTTCGGCCGTGAAGGCGGGGGCTTTGTCGCCGATCCTTGGCAAACTGATGATCGGTTCTTCGGGTAAATTGGTCATAAAATTATAATTGATGATGAATAATATAATTTGTACAATTTAACCCGGAACAGCTGCGCTTACCAATGACAGCTATCATATATAATGCTGAGGTTCATTCGGGAATCAGCCCTGCCTTTTAAATAACAATTTATGTAAGCCGGATTTTGTAAATTGAAGTAGATTTTTTCCAATCCCTTCGAATCCCGTTCGGCTGAACGGACGGTTAATGCTCCCTGGTTATTTAGTTAAAGCAAATGGCATGAAAAGAGTATTGTTTATTCTTTCAGGGATAGTGCTGTATTTTTTTTCCGGCAATGCACAACCACTCAAACCGGTTACCGGCGAAACCTACGCCATCGTAGCCGGGATTTCGAACTATCATTACATCAAACCGCTGAATTACGCGGACAGCGACGCGGATCTTTTTGCGGAATTTCTGATATCGGGCGCGGGCGGATCCGTTAAACCCGAGAATCTATTCCTGCTCAAGAATGATTCGGCCAATGCCGGTAATTTCTGGTCGGCCCTGTACCGCATCAGTAATAAGAACCTCCGGAAGGGCGACCGGGTCTATATCTATTTCGCGGGACATGGCGATGCCATCCGCGGTATTAACGAATATTACCTGCTGCTTTCGGATTGCCAGCCTGCCAACGACGGCAATAATTATATGCTGAGTTTCGGGGCCATCGACATGTACCACCTGAAAAACAGGATCGGCCTGATTACCCGGAAGGGCGTGGAAGTGGTGCTCGTGCTCGATGCCTGCCGTACCAATGAACTGGCCGGGGGGTATGCGTCGCAGGTTTTCAGTACCAGCATTATCCAGTCGAAAGTGGGGGAGATTGCGATGCTGGCTACGGGGCCCGGGCAGGTGTCTATCGAAGACGCATCATTTGGAAGGGGACATGGATTGTTCACCTATAATCTCGTGGATGCGCTGAGCGGCCGGGCCGACCGGGAAGAAGGGGGCAACAACGACCGGGTGATTTCTCTAAGCGAGGTGCAGAAATGGGTGGGTAAACAGGTGCCGCTGATGTCGGGAAAATTTAAAGTGTCGCAGATACCGGTATTCTGCTGCGAAGAAAATAATAGCGCCCCGATCGGATTTGTGGACAGCAGTTTCATGAATGCCTGGAACCAGTTCAAGAGCCTGAATGATAATAACAATAACCGGCTGCCATCTGTAAAGACCCAGCGGGGCGGAAGGCTTGACGCCGATACGGGCGCCACCGCGTTATTTAACCAGTTCAATGCGGCGCGCAGGGAGAACCGGCTTTGGGGTGAGCGCTCGGCCGATCAGTATTATGAACAGTTACAGTCCCGTTTTCCGGGCGATGCAGTCACGGAAGACGCGCGTTATATGCTGGCTTCCGATTTCATCAATTTCGCGCAGCAAAAGATCAACCTCTACCTCGAAGGAAAAGACCAGCTCTCGCTGGAAAGCATGCGGGAGAAAAATGATTCGGCAAATGCCCCGGGTTTTTTGTCTGAAACATACGAGCGGCTACGGAAAGCAGCCGCTGAAAAATGGACCATCGCCGGGCGGATGGTCCGCAAAGCCGGAATGCTCCTGTCTACCCAGAAGGACTCTTCCCTGCTGCTGGAACTGAAACCCAAAATAAATTTCCTGCTGGCGAGGGGCTTTGTCAACCAGGAAAAGGAAAGCGACCTGAATGACGCCCGGGCCCTGCAATACGCACTGGACGCCTACCGGTCGGACAGTACGGCGGCCTATACAGCGGAATGTCTTGGACTGGTATATGCCTTCCGGAACAGTTATAACCGGTTAATGGGCGCGGGCATCGATGCGGAATTTGAGTTCGGCAGTAAATTCAGGAAATCGGATACGGCGATCTACTTTTTCCGCAAGGCCATCCGGCTGGCCCCCAACTGGGTAAGCCCGTACCGCAGTCTCGGTTTAAAAATTTTTGGACTTTTCCGGTTTGATTCCGCCGCTTATTACATGCAACATGCATTGGCACTTGCACCTGCCGACGCTACCACCTGCATCATGTTGGGGGATCTTTACTACGGGCGTTACCGCGATTCTGCCTTTTATTATTACCGCAGGGCACTTTCGTTCGCCACCCGATCTTCCTTGTCGGTCATCTACCGCAGAATTGCAAGATTATTCCTTAATGTAAGCCAGTCGGATGATCCCGCGGCATTCAAAACGGACTCGGTTCTGTATTATTCCCGGCTCGCTGTGTCGGTGGAACCCGATGATCCGGAGAACCCGGACAGGAAAAAAGAAATGTACCGGGATGTGTATATGAATATCGGGCAGGTATTCATGCGGATGCAGCAACCCGATTCAGCCGTTTCCTATTACCTTAAAGTGATAGAACTGATGCCCGATTATGAATGGGCCTACCGCGGTATCGCAGGTTATTATACGGGACGCAAAAAACCGGACTCGGTGCTATATTTCTGCCACCTGCTGTTGGGTTTTTCGCCGCAAAACGGTTTTGCCATGTCCCGGATCGCCCAGTATTATGATGATAAAAAAGGCTTCAGCGATTCGGCCATCTGGTATTACAGGAAGGCGCTTGATTATAAAGCGGACCAGGACCTGGTCCGCGAAAGGCTGGCCTACCTGCTGATGGCCCAAGACAGGAATAATACTGAACCACTGAACCTTTTTATGCTTTCGCTGAATGAGTTTCCTTCCGGGTGGCGGTACTGGTTGAACGTGGCCTGTTATTATGCCAATAACGGCAATACGGAAAAATCGCTGGAATACCTGGAAAAAGCGCTGCAACTCGGGCTGAAGCCGCGATCGGTGATCGACAGGAATTCCTGGCTGACGCCGGTACGTGATACGGAGGCTTTTAAAAATATGCTGTCAAAATATTTCCCCGGCTAAGCTACCGGAAAAGAATCATTCCGTCAGCCCGCGCGGCTGCCACCGGAACTCCTGTTGTTTATCATGTTTTTGCTGCCGGAAAAGAAATAACTTCGTTTCTAAATTTTTGATATGAAAACCTTCTCCCGTGCACTCACCGTTTCACTGCTGTTTTCCCTGTTTTTTCTCGATACCACGCCCGCGGGGGCGCAAGTGCAGCAATACAAGCTGCGCCAGAACAGTGAAATGATGGGGATGAAAACCGAGTCCACGATTTATGTGAAAGGCAGCCGCAAGCGCACCGAACCCGGCGCCGTGATGGGGATGGCCCCGATTATCACCATCGAGCAGTGCGACCTGCAGCGCACGATCCACATCAGCGATAAGAAGAAAATGTATTATATCGAACCTTTTGCGAAAGAAGAAGAGGAAGTGATCGACGAAGATGTGAAAACCGCGCCGGTGAAAAAAACAGTCCCGGTTGTGAAGGATACCGTTAAAACCAAAAAGGGCGGCACGATCTACATGTGGTATTCCATCATCGATACGGGCGAACGGAAAAAAATGTACGGGTTTACCGCGCGGCATATCTGGACCACGATGAAGATGAAACCCTCGGAAGACGCCTGTTATATGAAGGACAGTATGGTCATCAAGACCGACGGCTGGTATATCGACCTGCCGCAATTCAACTGCCCGGTCAGGTATAAACCTACCAATACCCAGGCAACGGGCAGTTACCAGAAACCCGATTGCCAGGATAAATATGTCACCCGCCGCAGCGGCAGGGGCAAGCTGGGTTTTCCGCTGGAAGAGAAAAGGACCATGATCATGGGGGGCACGAAGACCACGGAATTCGAAACCAATATGGGTACGATCGAGCTGATTTCCGGCAAACAGGATTCGATGCTGTTCGAGATCCCGCCGGGTTATGCGCAGGCCGCGAGCCTGGATGAACTGCAGGAAAAGTTTAACGCGGCTGATATGATCAAAGAGTACCAGAAGAACATGGATAAGGGAGTGGACAACATGCCGGTAGTAACCGGGGAGAAAAAAACCGGCGTGATCCGGATCGGCGTATACGAACCGAAAGGAGAAGACCAGGTTACACCCGCCACCCTGCAGCAATACCTGGTTGGTTCGGTCAACGGGGGCAATATTGAAGCCATCGCGGTGGCTAACGAAGAAGAAGCCCGGAACAAAAAATGTGATTATGTCCTGAATACTGATTTCACCCGGTTTAAATCAGGCAGCAAGGTGGGCGGACTTTTGAAAGCAGTGAAGAACGCCGATCCCAATGCCGCTTCTTCTTTTAATATCGAAGCCGGTTTCAAACTGGTCAGCCTGGCCGATGGTTCCACACGCGTGCAGAAGGATGTAAGCGGGAAATATGATGGTAAGGCCGAAGAAGCGGCCCGGAAGGCGCTCGACGAGGGAGCCAGGCAGGTAATCAGGGATCTTAAATAAATTAACAGGGATAATACCAGGGCCGTATTGGATCCCCGGGTAAAATGCGGACCTTGTTGTTTCAATTGCAGTATGCAAAAAATATGAAGCGTTTCCTTTTCTTGTTCTGTTGCTTGTTTACCGGTTTCGCTGCCAGTTCACAGGAGCTGTTCCAGGTGACGCTCTCGGGCGGCAGCCAGCTTTCGCATTTTACGTTGTTAACGGACCGGGAAGTGCTGATCCGGGTTTCTGATGACGGCCGCATACTGGAATGGGGGCTCGAGATACAATCGATGCGGAACAATAATTATTACGCCCCGAAGCTGCAACCTTACCTGGGACGGGTGGATTATTACGGCAATGAATCCGATTCCGTATCCCGCGGTAAAGTGCGGAGCATTGGTTCCAGCGTCATCACTTATTACGGCGCCTATGAGACGCCCGAAAAGATCGGCAAGATCCGTTCGGTCGGGTCGCTGATCCTCGATTACTACAGTAACTACGACGGTAAGGACCTCAAGGGAAAACTTCGTTCCATCGGCAGCGCCAATATCAACTATTACACCAGTTTTGAAGACCGCGACCTGGTAGGCAAACTTCGATCGGTGGGGGCGGTTACCCTGACTTATTATTCCTTCTTCGATGATAAACTGATCCGCGGCAAAGTGAAGAGCATCGGCCCCTTTAATTACGCCTGGTACACTTCGCTCGACCGGAATTACGGAGGCGGTCTTAAAACCGGGTCATTCCGCCAGTCGATCGGCGGGGTGATGTATATCGTGCAATAGATTCCTGCCCTTTTGATACGTTTATCCCGGGTCTGCCAACCGGGGCAATTCATACCCGGTAATTCGCCGTTTAAACATTAAAATTCACAGTTTAAACATTAATTAGTATTTTCATAACAGGTGCCGGGATATTTTTGAACCGGGTTGCCAGCCGGCGATCCCGATTTTTAAACCATTAAAACCTTAACACATGTCAACAAAAAAAATCATTACGGTATTTGGCGCCACGGGCGCACAGGGCGGGGGGTTGGTGCGCGCGATTCTGGCAGATCCCGAAGGGGGATTCACCGTTCGCGCCGTTACGCGAAACCCCGAATCTGAAAAAGCCAAAGCGCTCGCAGCCCTGGGCGCGGAACTGGTGCAGGCGGATGTAGACGATCCTGCATCGGTGCGAAAAGCGCTGGAAGGGGCTTACGGCGCCTATTTCGTTACATTTTTCTGGGACCATTTTTCCGCCGACCGAGAAACCGCCGAAGCGAAAATCATGGCGGAGGCCGCCAAAGACGCCGGTCTGCAGCACGCCATCTGGTCGACCCTCGAAGACGTTCGCAATTATGTGCCTTTATCGGATGACCGCATGCCGACCCTGCAGGGCAAATACAAAGTCCCCCATTTCGACGGAAAGGGAGCGGCCGATCATTATTTCACCGAAGCGGGCGTGCCCGTTACATTCCTGCTCGCCTCTTTTTACTGGGATAACCTGATCTATTTCGGCGCGGGCCCCAAACGCGGGGAAGACGGGGTGCTGGCCATCACTTTTCCCATGGGGGATAAAAAGCTTTCGGGGATCGCCGCGGAAGATATCGGCAAATGCGCTTACGGGATTTTTAAAAAAGGGACCTCCCTCGTGGGCAAAAGGATCGGCATTGCGGGCGGGGAACCCACCTGCGAAGAAATGGCGCAGTCGCTCAGCCGGGCGCTGGGAGAGGAAGTGCGGTATAACAATGTAAGCGCGGCCACTTACCGGAGTTTTGGTTTCCCCGGAGCCGACGACCTCGGTAATATGTTCCAGTTTTACCAGGAATTTGATGATGTTTGTACCAGCACCCGTAATGTCGCCTATTCAAAGGAACTGAACCCCTCGATCCAGTCGTTTGACCAATGGCTGGCGGCCAATGCAAAAAAGATCCCGCTGTCATAAGATAATAAGATAAAATATAGCAGGTACAGGCCGGTTCAAACCGGCCTTTTTCATCAATGGCCGGCTCGGAAATAATGGTTAATTTTGCCGGGGAAGATCCGGGTTAATTACATCTTATTTCCCGGCAAAACAGACGGGATTTCCCGGATGAAAGAATCGACAGACTGGCGCCGGACAACCGGCGATTTTAATGATATATGAACCTGAAACATTATAGCAACGCCCTGTTCGTACTCCTGTGTATCATCCTTCTTGCCCCTTCCTGTAAAAATGGCAAAGGGAACAACGGTCTGAAAAATTTTCACTACGCTTCTTTTAAGGATTCGATGCTCCGCACCTACGATACGGCCGGAACGGATTCCACCAATGTGTTCGACGTGCCTGAATTTATTCCCGGCGTTGATTCCATAGATACGCTCCTGATCAGCATCGACACCATGTGGCACCGCGAAGAAGCGATGGAAAGGCTTGACCCGCGGGTGAACGATACGCTGCGCGAAAACCTGCTCATGCTCGACTCTTTTCTGGCCAACAGGAAAACCGTACCCGAATCGGGATGCCAGGGTCATGAATGTCCCGTTTACGCTGAAATCATCAAACCCAGACAAATGCTATACCTGCATATCGGCGGCGAACTGGTTGACAGTTTCGCCGTGTCGACAGGCAAGAAGGGTTATGAAACACCGGCCATGGATCTGCGGCCCCGCGGTCCGCTTTTCATTAAATACACTTCCCGGAAATTCCCGGGCGGCAATTACAAGGGGCTCGGAAACATGCCTTACGCTGTGTTCGTAAAAGGAGGGTACGCCATCCATGGCACCACACCGGGCAATTTCTCCAAACTGGGAAGAACGGCCTCCCATGGCTGCATCCGGCTGCACCCTGAAAATGCGAAGATCTTTTATGAACTGGTTAAAATGGCCGGGCTCCAAAACGTATGGGTGAGCATCACGGATAGCCAGCCCTGATCCCGGACGGTCGCAATCTGCCCCGTATTTTGTCGTTTGCGCACTTCTGTTTATTCACCGGATTCATTGATTTTTGCAGGGTCAACAACAGCAAAAACCAATAAACAGGATCAAATGGAAACTTCAGCAAAAACGGTAATCCACGTGGAAAACACCGTCAACCTCCCGGTAACCGAAGTATGGAAATACTGGACCCAACCCGAACACATCACGCAATGGAATAACGCGTCAGACGACTGGCATACCCCATGGGCAAAAAACGATCTGCGCGCCGGTGGACGTTTTACAGCGAGAATGGAAGCCCGCGACGGCAGCATGGGATTTGAATTCGGAGGCGTTTATGATCAAGTGACAGAAAACGAAAAGATCGCTTATACAATGGACGACGGGCGAAAAGTCTCCGTCCTGTTTACCGGTATCGGGAATTCCACCAAAGTGGAAGAAGATTTTGAAGCCGAGAACATGCATCCTGCCGAACTGCAGCGCAGCGGCTGGCAGGCCATCCTGGATAATTTCAAAAAATATGCGGAATCGCGGTAATCAATCGCTGCATCCTGTTTACCGACTTGCGGGGAATAAACAGTCTGAAAATTTCCACCTGACCATAATTTGAATTATCTTTCGTATGGCCCCGGGGATCACGGACTGTGAGCGAGTGTCCCGGCCTTTCAACTCCTGATTTAAAACCAGTCCCGGCCCGGGTAGTACTAAATATGAGTCTTCCCGCCATACGGGATATAATTTCAGTCCAGGCAATTTTTTCCAATGAATATAAAATCCGCATACCGGCGGTTAGCGCTGTTCGTATTGTTGGCCCTGCCGGCCACCGGGCCGCTGCCTGCCCAGGGTCTCTATGCGGATATCGGGAGTGAAAGAAAGGAGGTTGTATTCCGGGAAGATTTTAATGAAATGGCCAGGCAATGGCCCCTGCCCCAGGCACAGATGGGAGAGGGCCTGCTGCTGGTATCCGACCGCTGGAATATGATCGTGCCGAAAACGGCGCAATCATTCCCCATCGACGGCAACCGCGACTTTGAAATTGAAGTAAAGGCGGCGCCAAGTTCTTCGGTATTACCCGGCCAGATCCACTGGAACAATTATGCCTGGTCAATCGGCACCCAATCGGGAAATGCCGTTTACCAGAACGGAACGCAATTGAAATACCTGAGCGACAAACTCCCGAAGAATTCCTTTCATACTTTTACGATCCGCCGCGCCGGTTCCACCCTGTATTATTTTATTGATGAAAAAGCAGTTGGATCTACCTATTACAGCAACCGCGATTTTGAAAACAATTTGCTGGTCGGTTTCTCCGGGAAAATTACCGTGGATGAACTGACGGTAAGCCTGATCATGAAACCCGGGCAGCTGTCCCTGGTTAAAACAGATGACGCATCGATGCGCGATGATATTCCGGCCGTGAGCACCAAATCGAACAGGATGGGCGTAAAACCCGGGGGTAAATATTACGGATTGTTTATCGGGGTATCGGATTATAATGAACCGCGGATGTTCCTGCCGAGCCCGGTAAAAGACGCGGGCAACCTGAAAAAACTGATCGTCGACCGTTACAATTTCGCCGACAGCAATGTCTTCCTGCTTTTAAATCCCACGCGCCAGAAAATCATTACCGAACTCTACCGCCTGCGGAAGGTGATCGGCCCCAACGATAACCTGCTGATCTTTTACGCGGGTCACGGGTTCTGGGATGATGACGCCAAGCAGGGTTACTGGTGGGCCAAAGATGCCATCCTCGGCGATCCCTCCACCTGGCTTTCCAACAGCGACCTGCGGGAACAGATCCGCAGTATTAAATCGGGACATACGCTCCTGATCTCGGATGCCTGTTTCAGCGGCGGCATCTTCCGCACAAGGGGCGGGAATGAAATACAGAACGCCACACGCGATATACAGATGCTCTATAAACTGCCGAGCCGGAGGGCCATGACCAGCGGCACGATGACCACCGTTCCGGATAATTCCGTTTTTATTCAATACCTGATGAAACGGCTCAGCGAAAACCAGAGCGATTTTCTTTCGTCACAGCAATTGTTCGACAGTATCCGGACGGCCGTGATGAATAATTCAACCGTTGTTCCGCAGGATGGCGTGATCGCTGAAACGGGGGACGAAGGAGGAGACTTTATCTTTATCCTGAAAAATAAATAATAGAACAGCAGCGTATATTATTTGCATTGCTTGCAGCCCGTTTTGGCATTGCCGCCCACGACGAAACTTCCGTCGGGATTTACCTTAAAACCGTTATAGGATCCACCCACGACAAAACTGCCGTCGGGATTTTTTAGCCAGCCATCATAGGCGCCGCCAGCCACGTAGGTGCCGTCGGGATTTTGTTTATACCCGTTGTAACATCCGCCTAATACATATTTACCGTCGGGGTTTTGCTGAAATCCGTTATACAGTCCGCCCAGCGCATACGTGCCGTCGGGATTTTGTTTGTAACCATTATAAGCGCCGCCCACCGCGTAACTGCCGTCGGGATTCACCTGGTAACCATTGTAAGCGCCACCCACCACATAACTGCCGTCGGGGTTTTGTTTATAGCCGTCGTATTCGCCACCGGCCACCCAGGTGCCGTCGGGATTTTTCAGGCAACCATCGAAACTCCCGCCTGCCACAAACCTTCCGTCCGGGTTTTTCCGGAAACCGTCGTAACAGCCGCCCAGTACCCAGGTGCCGTCGGGGTTTTGTTTGAAACCATTGAACTGGCCATACCCGTTATTCACCGCGAGAATGAACAGGACCATCAGCCCGCAACGGAACACCCGCAATACTATAGGATAGATAAATACATGCATGCCGTTATTAAAGAAACGAAATTTTATCCGGAATTAAAAGCGGTTTCATGAGGGTCATCCCGGATGCCGTATATCCGCTTACACAATCGCCAGGATCTGTTTTTCACTAAATTTTATATTTACGGCAAATTTCAGTTTTGTACAACCTTTTCGGAAGAATAGTCAGCGATCCCCGTTATTTCCGGCAACTTAGTTGCAAGGGATCACTGATCACTTTATTCAACTGCCCGCTGAAGAAGAAATTCGAGGACACCTGGAGCCAGCACAATTATATCATTTACGTGATAGAAGGCAGGAAGATCTGGCATACCGCGCATGGTTCGTACGACATGCGCAAGGGGAGTTGCGTGCTGATCCGGAAAGGGGCCAGTATTGTGGAGCAGTTTTTTGATTCGCCATTTTGCCTGGTGATGTTTTTTCTTCCCGATGAATTTATCTGCGAAGTGCTGCGCAGCAAGGCTAACCCCATATCCGGGCCCGACCGCCATTTCGCACCGGTGATTCCGATCGACAATACGCCCGCCGTCGAAGCTTTTTTTCAATCCATGATGCCCTATTTTGAAGCCGGCCACGATCCCGACCTCTCGCTGCTGGAACTGAAATTCCGTGAACTGATCCTGATGATTGCAGATAACCCGCGCAACAGCGAACTCCTGGCTTATTTCAGCATCCTGCTCCGCAATCCGCGTACGGTAAACCTGCAGCGGGTGATGGACGATAATTTCTGTTTTAATCTTACGCTGGAACAATTCGCCGAACTGAGCAACCGGAGCCTTTCGGCATTTAAAAGGGATTTCCGGAAACAATTCAATACCACCCCCGGCAAGTGGCTGCTGGAAAAAAGACTGCAGCACGCGAAGCACCTGCTGCGCAACTTCGACAAAACCGTTAATGAAGCCGCCTTTGAAAGCGGCTTTGAAAACCCTTCTCATTTCAGCCGTTCATTCAAGAAACGGTTCGGCATCCCGCCGGCATCTGTTAAAACGGAACAATCCGTCTGAACCTACCGGTAAGATTTCTGGACTTTTAAGTAAGAAGCGCCTGGCAGAGGCCGGATAGTTTTGTGCCGTTATCAGCAATCATTAACCATTAAAACTTATCTATGAGTACAAAAGAAATGCAGGGACGATTGTGGAGCAGCGCCCCGCAGTACTGGTCGAGGTTCTTCGAACCCTTCTTTATCCCGCTCTACAAAAAAGCACTGGAGCAGCTCCGCCTGCAGGAAGACCAGCTCGTGCTGGATGCCGGTTGCGGCTCGGGCCTCTTCACCCATATGGCGGTTTCCGCCGGCGCGCAGGTTATCGGTGTGGATGCTGCCCCGGGTTTGCTGGAACTGGCGCGCGAAAGAAATCCGCAGAACAATTTCCTGGAAGAAGACCTGGAATCACTGCCCTTTGCCAGCAACAGCTTTCACGTAGTATCCGGCTTTAATTCCTTTCAATACGCGGGAAATTTTACCAATGCCGTTGCCGAGGCAAGACGCGTATTAAAGGAAGGGGGTCGTTTGGTGATCGGTATCTGGGACAAACCCGAATACAGTGAAGCCACGGAAATCCTGAAAGCCATCAGTGAATTATTACCGCCGCCGCCTCCCGGCACCCCGGGTCCTTTCGCCCTGTCGGAAGACGGGAGGATTGAAAGTATCTGCACCGCGCTGGGCCTGAAAATGATTTATAAAACGAGGATTCCCTGCCCGGCGCTTTATTATTCACTCGAGGATGCAGTCAGGAGTTTCCTCGGCACCGGTCCCGCGGCGGCGGCGCTGAACCACGTAAGTGAACGCGTAGTGCAGCGAACCATCGCCCGCGCTTTACAGCCATACCGGCTGACGGAAGACCTGTTTCACCTGCAAAACAATTTTCTCCTTTTTATCGCGGAGAAATAAAATTTTCAATAACCATTAAACTTATCCAACATGAAAAAAATTCTCATCATCAGCGTACTGGGTATATCATTGCTGGCGGGTTGCCGGAAATCCGAGGCGCTGCCTTATCATTCCCCGCTTGACGATCATTCCTCCCAACTGCTGATTGACTGGATCAATGTCCAGTTCCGCCTGATCCGCAACAGCAGCGGTATTCAGCACGTGGCTTATTCCCGTCATTTTTCCTATACCGGGCTGGCCCTGTATGAATCGCTGGTGCCAGGCGACAAACGCTATAAGAGCGTGAAGACCCTGCTTTCGGGTGCGATCAACCTTCCGGAAACACCGCGCAGCGGGCGCATTTATTACCCGGCGGCGGCAAACGCGGCGCTGGCCGGCATGTTCCGGTATTTTTATCCTTCGCCGGTAAACCATGCCCCGCTTATCGATTCGCTCGAGTGGGCATATATTAATAAAGATATCGCGCTTTCGAACGGGAAATACGATTTACCCGCCTCGATTGATTATGGCAAAAAAATCGCCGAAGCCGTGATCGCGTGGAGCCAGGGCGACGGGGCATCCGCTGCTGCGATCGCTTATACTCCCCGCGGTGAAGGTTTCTGGGAACCCACACCGCCTGCTTTTGCCGCCGCGGCCGTGCCGGGTTGGGGCAATAACAGGACGATCATCAAAGGCAGCACCGAATCCACAGACCCGGGCGCTCCGCTGGGTTTTATGAAGGAAGAGGGTTCGCTGTTTTATAATATGGTAAAGGAACTTTATGATATATCGCAAACGCTGACCACCGAACAAAAGAACATCGCGGATTTCTGGGACGATGCTCCCAACGGGAGATACCTCAGCGCTTTCGGGCATTGGTTCAGTATATTGAAACAGGTTCTTGAAAATGAAAAAACACCCCTGATGAAAGGAGCCGAAGCCTGGTTGCGGTTGGGACTAACCATGAACGATGTGTCTATCAGCTGCTGGAAATCCAAATACAGTTACCATATGATGCGGCCCGTAACCTATATCCGGAAATACCTCGGCAAACCCCAGTGGAGCCCTTATATCTCCACGCCGCCCCATCCTGAATATGTTGCAGCACATGCCTCCATTTCCGCCGCTGCGGCTTATGCCCTGGAAACGGTATTCGGGAAAAACCATGCGTTTACGGATCATACATATGACGCACTGGGTATGACGCCGCGTTCTTATACCGGGTTTGAGGCCGCCGGCGAAGAAGCGGGTCTGTCGCGTCTCTACGGGGGAATCCATTACAGGCCTTCGATCATTGCAGGCAGGAACCAGGGCCGGAAAGTGGGAAGGAATATTGAATTGCAGCTGCAGTCAGTCCGCATCGAAAAACAACGCTGATCCGCAGGTTTGTCAAAGCGGGGACAACTATCTTGCCATCCCTGCAGGAATAAATGATACCGGGAGATATCTGCGCTCCCGGTATTTTTTAAGGGATCAGCTGCTATAGGAGATTGAGCATCATCATCCCGCCTTTTGATACAGGTCATTTCAACGGCCGTATTATTC
>CAYNSL010000050.1:0-4382 GCA_964399755.1 uncultured Chitinophaga sp.
TATCTGTGATCATCCGCCCGATCCCTGTCATCCTTGTGCTATCATAAACTCACGCCCCGTTTCCAGGGAATAAAATCATCCTGGTTCAGCTGCACGGCTTTGGGGATCAGCTCCCCGCTTGCCGCTTTGATGCAGTACTCCAGTATTTCTTCTCCCATCTGTTCGATCGTCTTTTCGCCTTCGATCACCGGGCCCGTATCGATATCGATGATATCACCCATCCGTTTGGTGAGCGCCGAATTGGTCGAGACCTTGATCGTCGGGCACACGGGATTGCCCGTCGGTGTTCCCAACCCGGTTGTAAATAATATTAAGGTGGCGCCGCTGGCGGCCTTCCCCGTGGTGGCTTCCACGTCGTTGCCGGGCGTGCAGACCAGGCTCAATCCGGGTTTGGTAGCCGGTTCGGTATAATCCAGCACATCTACCACGGGTGAATGGCCTCCCTTTCTCGCCGCGCCCGCGCTTTTCATGGCATCGGTGATCAGCCCGTCTTTGATATTCCCCGGTGAAGGGTTCATGTGAAAACCCGATCCCACTTTCAGGGCCTGTTCATTATAGGTTTGCATCAGGTGAATGAATTTTTCCGCGGTTTCCCGGTTCACGCTCCGGTCAACGAGTTCCTGCTCCACCCCGCAGAGCTCGGGAAATTCGGCCAGCAGGATCTTTCCTCCCAGCGCCACCACCAGGTCCGCGCAATAACCGACAGCGGGGTTGGCCGAAATCCCGCTGAAGCCATCGCTTCCCCCGCATTTTACGCCGATACATAATTTATCCAGCGTGGCTGGTTTGCGTTCCTGCTGGTTGATGAGGACAAGCCCTTCAAATGTTTTGCGGATGGCTTCGGTGATGAGTTGCTCTTCGCTTTGCGACTGCTGCTGTTCAAAAATGTACAGCGGTTTATCAAAAGCGGGATTGTGTTGCTTCAGGTCGTTGATAAAATCCTGCACCTGCAGGTTCTGGCAGCCGAGGCTCATCACGGTTACCCCGCCCACATTGGGATGATCGGCGTAGGCGGCCAGCAGTTTGCCGAGGATGGCGGCGTCCTGCCGGATGCCCCCGCAGCCGCCCTGGTGATTGAGGAATTTGATGCCGTCGACGTTTTGGAATAACCGGTCGGGGTTGTTTCCGGAAGGGGCAAGACTGATATCATCCGCCGCTGCTCCTTCCTTAAAAGCACTGACCAGCTGCCGGGTATAGCGCTTATACTTGTCCGTTACCGCGTAGCCCAGTTCCTGCTGCATGGCTTCCCGGATCACATCGAGGTTGCGGTTTTCGCAGAACACGGTGGGGATAAAGAGCCAGTAATTGGCCGTACCCACGCGGCCGTCGCTGCGGTGGTACCCGTTAAAGGTTTTGCCCCTGAATGCTGAAATATCCGGCGCCGTCCATTGGTATTGCGTCCCGCGCCAGGCATAGGGCCGGGCGGCGTGTTTGGTATTGCCGGTGGTCATGCGGCCCCCGCGGGGGATGGCCGACTGCGCCTTTCCCACCAGCACGCCGTACATGATCACGTCGTCGCCGGTCTGCATATCGCGCATAAAGAATTTGTGCTTGGCCGGGATATCCTCGATCAGCGCATATTCTTCACCGTTATATGTCACCCGTTCCCCTTTGGCCAGCGGGGCCAGGGCCACGAGTACATTGTCGCCGGGATGGATCTGTATGACTTTCTTTTTCATCAGGCTTCCGTATTTTTCATGGCCACGCGCCGCAGGGTGGCCATGGCGCCATAGCCGGTAAGTAACTGCAAATAATTTTTTACCGATTCGGCGAAGCCGGTCAGGGTGGTCAGGTCATCTCCCCAGAATGTTTTATCGGCCAGCACCGCTTCCGCAATATGGTCCGCATCATGTTCCGCCCATTTGGCGGCAAACCAGGCGGCCTGCTCGTCTTCGATCCGGTAGGTCTTCCCGTTCACCGATCCTTCATATTGACCTTTGGCGACGGCGCGTCCTTTCATATAGAGCAGGAAGGCGGCAAAGCCCAGCGCCATCTGTTCCGGCGCCTGGTTGGTTTTGTGGTAGTACCTGAAAAGAAGCGGCAGGGTCCGCATTTTCATTTTCGATGAATACTGTACGGCGATCCCCGACCATTGATGATCGATATAGGGGTTGCGGAAACGATCGAGCACTTTGGCGCCGAAGGCCGAAGCTTCTGCATAAGTGATCTCCGGCCCCGCCACCGCGGCGGCGATCTCCTCGAGGGCCAGCTGTCGGATATAGGCGGACATATGTTCATTTCCCATCGCGTCGCGCACCGTGCCGAAACCCGCGAGAAAGGCAAGCCCGCAGCTGAAACTGTGTGTGCCGTTGAGCAGCCGCAGCTTCAGCTCCCTGAATTTTTCAATATCAGGGGCGATGATCAGTCCTTCATCCGCTTGGGAAAATGAAAGTATTTCTTTCACTTTTTCATCAGCGGTCTCGATGGCCCAGAGCCGGAATGATTCGGCCATGATCATCAGGTTGTCGGTATATCCCAGTTCTTTTTCCGTGCGGAACCTCTCCTGATCGGGAAGCGATCCCGGTACGATCCGGTCGACCAGCGAATTGCAAAAATGGTTGGCGCTGCCGATCCAGTCAATCAATCCCTGCTCCAGTTTATTCAGGCGGGCCAGTTCGAGCACGATCGATTTCAGTTTGGCGCCGTTATCGGGAATGAGTTCCGTAGGGATGATCACCATTCCGCTTTCCGCCGAACCCCTGAAGGCCCTGTATCTTTCCACCAGGAAGGCGAGCAGCTTGCCGGGAAATGAAAGGGGAGGATCGAGCCGGATATCATCCTGCACCAGCGTAATCCCCACTTCCGTCGTATTGGAAATAATGAGCCGCAGGTTGGGATTATGCGCGCATTCGAGTATGCCGCTCCAGTTTTCCGTGGCCGACAACACCCGGCTGATGGCGGAATTGACGATCGTTTCTTCCTCACCGGCGCCGTTCTCCATCCCTTTTATGCAAAGCGTGTAGAGGCCGTCCTGTTTTTCAAAGTCATCGGTGCCGCCGCGGGAAGTGGATTTCACCACCACGATCCGGCCGTTGAAGATCCCGCCGCGGTTGGCTTTGTCGATAAAATAATCGGGCAGGCCGCGCAGGAGCACGCCCGTGCCGAACTGGAGAACTTTCTCCGGAAGGGAAAATATTTTTTCATCCGGCAATTGTAATCCCTGCCGGGGTTTTATTTTTTGTATCGTCGCGCGCGATAATTGCATATTAATTCATTTCCGGATTCCACCTGTTTTTAAATACCCAGTTCACCGTGATATCGCTTTCTTTCAATCCCGCGGGCAGGTTATTGGCATGCCACCCGAAATCATTACCGCCTTCGCGGTGGCAGTTATAATAATAAATACGTTTACCCCATTGAATGGTATTGCTGGTGGGCACGAGGTAGATGTCCGCGTCGCGCATGTTCCGCGCAAAAACGCAATTCACGAGGTAGAACTGCGCGTCGCGGTGATAGCGGCCGAGCATAAACCCGTCGTACCCGCTGAACCGGCAATTCACCAGCACGGTCTTGGAATCTTCATGCTTTGACCCGTCGTGCCAGATGGCGGCGGGACCGGTACGCGTGATGAAATCGCAATTCTCGGCCCAGGCCCAGCCGCGGGGGCAATAAAAATCAACCCCGCCTTCCATGACGCAGTCTTTAAAATACCACATCCCGTTATCAACATCCCAGGGGCTCACGGTATCGCCGCCCCATGCAGTGAAATGACAGTTCAGGGCTTTGAGCCGCGTGGCATTCATGGTGCGCAGGGCCATCTGGTGACCGTCTTTCCGCAATGTTTTCATTTTATTGGCCGAGGTATCGGCAGCGCACCAGATGGTTCTTTCCCTGAAATCGATGCCGAATGCATTGGTTACCGTCAGGTTTTTAAGCGTGATATCGCTGGCGCCCACGTTCATCGTGGCCACGCCCCAGTCGTCTGTATGCCCGCAGCGCCATTCATCGCGGGCGATGGAGGCGGTGATGACCGTTTTTTCACGGTCTTCGCCTTCCAGGATGATATTTGGTTTTTCGATGTATAATTTTTCGCGGTACAAACCATTTTTGATGAAGATGGTCCGCGCCGTTGCGGAAGAATCAGGCAGGCTGTTGAGGGCGCCCTGTATGGTTTTAAAATCGCCGGTTCCGTCGGCCGATACTATGATCTTACGCGCGGGCGCGGAAACGTTTTGGGCCATGGCTGATTCCGATACCAACAATGGTAAAAACAAAATTGGAAATGATATGTATTGAAAACGATTCATTTTTTTGTTTTGCCCCTGCGGGGCAGGATGTCTTTAACCTTCGTGCCGCTACCGGCCTTTTGCCCCTACGGGGCAGGATGTCTTTCACCTTCGTGCTGCTACCGATCTTTTGCCCCTACGGGGCAGGATGTCTTT
>CAYNSL010000050.1:4482-22417 GCA_964399755.1 uncultured Chitinophaga sp.
CATTTAAAATTTAACATTCAACATTCCCTGTTTAAAATGCTACTTCGAAATTTTTATCAGCCACTTCACCAGGTCTTCCGCCGCTTTATAATTCTCGTATTCAGCGGGTATTTTTCTTCCGTCCGTATATTCATTATAGAACCAGGGATCGCCTACGGCGAAGACCATTCCCTTGCCCAGCTTCGCGTACGACATCAGCACTTCGCCGTTCTCGGTATACAGGGCCATGGCCGGTTTGTCGATCGTTTGCGTGCAAAGCTGTTTGATATAGACTTTCTTCGCGGTTTTAAAAACCGGGTGATTGGGCGGTATGGGCAGGGCGCCCTGTTCAAACTGGTTGTCGGTCACATCGTGCCGCATATTCTCATTCCAGTGGATCCCGAATTTTTCCGCCAGTTCATTGTAATGTGTAAACTCCACGTTGTTGCTGTCGTTGGCCATCATCACCAGCACCCCGCCGTTCTTTACATAGTTAACCAGGGCGTCGATATGTTTTGGCAGGATATAGTTCGGTGATTTGTTCTCCTTGGGCCAGTCGGGATCGATCAGGAAATAAACGGCGGCATCGGCCAGGTTCTCGGCGGAAGGGCTGTCGTCGAGGATCCGGGTTTTAACGCCATACCTGCTGAATATATGCGCGAGGAAGGAAAACCCGCCGTTGTCACGTTCCCACCATTTATAATGAAACACCACTTTCTGGCCGAAAGCGTCATCATGGGTTTCGCGGTTGAAATAATTATCCATGACCACGGTCTTACCGCGCCCCGCCGCCTGCGTGCGCTGCATTTCCATTTCATTGCTGGCCAGCAGGAAGGCGCCGATGCCTTTCGGGTCGTTCATGATCACCGGTTCGCTCATGTAATAGGTAAAGCTTCCGTCGCGGTAGGGATTGCCGCCCAGTCCCGACACTTTCACGGTTCCGTACAGATTAGCCTGCCCTTTTTCCGTTTTGATAAACTTTTTAATGATCCCGGCATATCCCTTTTGCGCGATCGCGATTTTCACCGCGGGCAGGTATCCCATCCTTACACCCTTGGCCACGGCATAAACGAACTGCGATGATGCCGATGCTTCGAAATAGTTTTTCTCTTTGCCCGGCCCGTTGTAGGCCAGGATATCTTTCCAGAGACCGGTAACCGGGTCCTGTTGCTTTTCGATCGCGCTCACAAGCCGGTTCAGGATATCGATCAGTCCCTGCCGCCGGGGATGGCCCGCCGGAAAATAATCCAGCGCGTCGACCAGCGCCGTGGCATACCAGCCCATGGCCCTCGACCAGAAATGGGGGGAGCAACCTGTTACCGTGTCGGCCCATTTCATTTTTTTGCTTTCATCCCAGGCATGGTACAATAATCCCGTTTTTTCATCGCGGGCATGATGTTCCATCCAGGTGAACTGGTTGGCGATATCGTCAAAGGCGCTTTCTTCATGCGACAGCATCGCCCATTCCGCGTAAAAGGGTTCGCCCATATAGAGACCGTCGAGCCACATCTGGTAGGGATACACTTTTTTATGCCAGAACCCCCCTTCTTTGGTGCGGGGATGGCTGCGCAACTGTTCCCGCAGTATACTCGCAGCCTTCAGGTATTTGTCTTTCAGGGTAACGCGGTACAGGAGGAGCAGGAGTTTGCCGTTATTAATATTGTCGATATTGAAATCATCTTCTTTGTAGGTCTTGATGGTCCCGTCGTCCTGCACGAAAAAATCCATCTGCCGCTGGATATAATTGAAATATGTTGCATCGCCCGTGTTGAGCCAGATGCCTTCAAATCCTTTCAGGATCACGCCCATATCATAGGTCCATTTGGCGGGTTTGCCATCGAGCGCGAAAGAATCCGTCCAGGTCTTCATCACCGTGGCCGCCATATTGATGGCATAACGGCCCGGGGTGGGGGTCGTCACGGTTTTTTGTGCCAGGCAGGCGCAGGATGACAACAACAAGCAGGATATAATGATATGTTTTTTCATTCCCTTCATTTATTGGACAGGCTTTTTTCAGAAGCCCCGAGTTCAAAACGTATTTTTTCCCTGGCCCCGGCGCCATCCGTTTTCTTTACGCTGATCTCAGCGCTTCTTTCCCCGCTGATGCGGAAGAGCAGCTGGCTGCCTTCTTTACAGGTGATATTGTCAAAAGAGAGCTGATCGCTCTGCACCACGTCGATAACCGGGTTGGTATCGGCTGCCAGCACTTTGATATTTTTAAAACTGATACCGCTGGCTTCCTGTATATCAAATCCCCTGTTCGCCTGCAGCACCATATTTTCCAGCGCGATGTTTTTGATATGCATTTCGGGAAGCCCGCGGATAAAAACCGCTTTTTCGGCCCCGCTGCAATACACATGGCTGGCATAAATATTCCTGAACTGCGGCGTGGTTTCGTCCACCGGTTTGAATTCCACTTTCGGCAGTTCCCTTTTCTCTCCCGCCAGGGCCACGGGATCCCTGGCCATATAGTACATGTCGAAAAGGATGGCTTCGGCGCGGATATCCTTCATGAAAATATTATCGATGAAAATATTTTCCACCACGCCGCCCCTGCCCCGGGTGGTTTTGAACCGGAGCCCGATGTCGGTGCCGATAAACGTGCAATTACTCACATAAATATTGCGGGCCCCGCCGCTCATTTCACTACCCACCACGAATCCGCCGTGCGCGGCATAGACCGTGCAGCCGCGGATCACGACATTTTCCGTGGGGATCCCTCTTTTCCTTCCTTCGGCGTCGCGACCGCTTTTCATGCAGAGGGCGTCATCGCCCACATCAAAGACCGAGTTTTCGATCAGCACGTTTTTGCAGCTCTCCACATCGATGCCGTCGCCGTTTTGCGCATACCAGGGATTTTTAACGGAGATGTTTCTTACCGTGAGGTTTTCGCAGATCAGCGGGTGCAGGCACCAGGCCGGGGAATTCTGGAAGGTGACGCCTTCGAGCAATATGTTTTTGCAGTTGGAAAAAACAAGCAGGTTGGGCCGGAGAAAATCTTTCACCGAATCAAAGAACGCGGCATCTTTTTCCGGCGAGCGCACCCCGGGGTTTTGCAGTCCCGCGCCTTTCTTCGATTTTTCCGAAGGATACCATGTTTTCTTATCCTCGCTCAGTATCCCTCCTGTTGCCAGGAGATTTCTCCATTGCGTTTCATTCAGTTTGTCTTTTTTCACCATGCGCCAGGCATCGCCGTTGCCGTCGATGATGCCCTTTCCGGTGATGGCGATATTTTTTGCATGATCGGCTGATACGGGGGACTGGCAGCGCATTTGCGGTTGTCCCTCCCAGTTAGCATCCACCAGGGGGTACTGGTTAAAGTCTTTCGTGAACAGGAGCGTGGCCCCAGCCTGCAGGTGCAGGTTGATATTGCTTTGCAAAACGAGTGGACCCGTAAGCCAGAGTCCCGGCGGCACCAGCACCACCCCGCCGCCCGTTTTATTTAACCGGCTGATCGCATCCCCAATGCTTTTTGTATTCAGCGTATTTCCGTCGGGTACGGCGCCTAATTTCACGATGCTCAGGGTGTCTTTTTTAAATGCGGTTGCGGTAATAATTGGCTGTTTTCCTTTTTGCGAAAAAAGGGAAACCGGCAGCAGGAGGGCTAGCAGGAAAAAGGATCTTTTCATTGGCAAGCTTTGGCCCGCAAGCGCGGGAATCAGAGATACAAGTCTAACCGAAAATTAATTGCTAATCAACGATTTGTGCCCCTTTTTTTACGCAATCGTTACCGGGAACGGTACCATTTTTCCGGACCGGTTATTTGCCTGTTTTTGCGGTCTTTCAGGCGGGTTTTACGGCCTGCCGGGCCAGCAGGATCCAATGCCCCCCTTTTTTCTGCCAGACCAGTAAAACCTGCAAATGCACGGTCCCCGGCTTTCCGCCGTCGTTGGTCTGCGCGTCAAGGGTATGACGCACGATGGCGGTCTTCCCGCTGACGCTGATCGTTTGCGCGGTCAGGTCCAGGGTAACAAAATCCGATTTCCCGCTCACCAGTTTTTCCACGAAATCTTTTTTATTGTCGATGTGCCCGCTGCTGTGCCCGTAACTAAGCCGGTCGGAAACCAGGGATGTTAGTTTCTGCGTGTCGGCATTGATCATCGCCTGGCGCAGCGATTCGACCGCGGCCGCCACCTGTTTTTCGGAGCGGGTTTGCGCGAAGAGTGCGGCCATAAACATCCCGGGAAATAAAACCAGCAAAAAAATTTTTTTCCTCATGTTATCCATTTTAAATCCGCTATATAATATTAAGGTATCAGCGCTTCCACCCGGAACCAATCCAGGTCCGCGTAGCCGGCATCATTGGTCATGACATTCGTTGTACAGAACAGTCCCAGCTTTGCGCCCACCCAGCGCCCGGGGCTGGCGCTAAAGGGTAGGGTGAATAAGGTAAAATTCGTTCCGTCTTCACTGTAACTGAAAACGCATTCCGCCTTGCCGGAAACGGTAACGCGGAGATATACATTTTCGCTCTGCGTTTCACGCCCCCATTTTTTTATTTCTTCCTTTCCCTTGTCGGCGTTATGACAGGTAGTAAAGGAAAAATAAATCCTGTTATTTGATTTCTCAACGGCTATATACGCATAGTCAGTCCCGAACACCATTAATCCCGCTTTATCTTTTTCCTGCCGGGGATGAAAGGAAAGTTTGACCGTGGCCGTAAAAGATTCGGCCGGGAATTTCTGTGTCAGCAGACCGGGCAGGTTCCAGAGGTTTTGCCATGTATCGGGTACTTCGCGGGCATACAAACGGAGCATATTTCCATTGAGCATCGCCCGGTCGGGCTTGGGGTTGGCCTGCCATTGCCATTGCAAACCCGGCTTATAATTGTTGAACTCGTCCGACTCGGCGGGCGTCATGATGGAATAGGTTTTCCCGACATTTGGTTTTTTGTAAACCGGCACGGGCTCGCCTTTTCCATCGCCGTCCCTATCGCTGCCGATCACCGGCCAGTCGTTTATCCATTTCAACGGCTGAAGATGAACGACGCGCCCGTATGCTTCCTTATCCTGGAAATGGAGGAACCAGTCTTCCCCGGTTTTCGTATCCACCCAGGCGCCCTGGTGCGGTCCGTTGATGGAAGTGCTTCCCTGGTCCATCACCACTTTTCTTTCATAAGGACCGTACACATTTTTACTCCGCAGCACCAGTTGCCATCCGGTGGGTACGCCACCGGCCGGCGCAAAAATGTAGTAATACCCGTTCCGCTTGTAAAATTTAGGTCCCTCGATGGTCGGATCCAGCTCATGACCGTCATACACCAGCACGGGATCGCCGGTCACTTTCGTGCCTTCGGGATTCATTTCCTTCACCACGATCACGGATTTGATACCGGCCCGGCTCCCGGCAAACGCGTGCACGAGGTATGTCTTGCCATTATCATCCCAGAGCGGACAGGGATCGATCAATCCCTTTCCTTCCTGCACCAGCACGGGGTCTGACCAGGGTCCGCTGATGTTTTTCGCCCGCAGCAGGTAAATACCGAAATCGGGATCGGGATAGTAGATGTAGAACTCATTGTTGTGAAAGCGGATCGAAGGAGCCCAGACACCGCCGCCATGCCGCACTTCATTGTAATAATCCAGGGGTACCTGCCGTGGCAGCGCATGCCCGGTCAGTTCCCAGTTCACCAGGTCCTTTGAATGCAGGATCGGCAAGCCCGGCGCCTGGTTAAAGCTGGATGCGATCATGTAATAATCTTCACCCACCCGGATCGCGTCGGGATCGCTGTAATCGGCGTTCAGCACGGGGTTTTTATAGGTGCCATTGCCATTATCGGCTACCCATACCCGTGAGTGCTGCGCTTGCAGACTGGTTACCGAAACCAGCGTGACCAGGGCTATGAAAAAGCGTTTGTTCATAATTCGATGGTTTTTTTCTCCCGGTTGCTTTTAAAGGCGGCTTCGATCACCCGGATCACATCCCGGCCCTGCCCGCCCGTTACGGGTACCGCCGCATGATAGCGGATGGCCTTGTACATCCCTTCATAATAATCCCCGTAATTGCCGGGGAGGGAACTTATTTTTTCCCGGATCAGTTTCCCGTCCTTTTCGGTATGCAGCAAACCATTGTTGGCTTCGGGTTCAAGGCCCCAGTCGTCACCGCCCGGTTTATTACCCGCCTGCAGGGCCATTTCCTGCACATCGGTCTTTGATTTGATAAAGGAGCCCAGCGTGCCGTGAAATACATAACCCGGCAGGGCCTCGCGTACGAAATAGCTCGACTTGATGGTAACCCGGTGCGACGGATAAAACAGTTTGAGGTCGAAATAATCGTCAACCCTCGAACCGGGACGGTTGACCGTGATATCGGCAAAAACTGCCAGCGGCATGCCGAACAATTGCAGGGCCTGGTCGATCAGGTGCGAACCCAGGTCATAGAGGGAACCTACCGCGGGGGTAGGCGTTTCCTTATGCGCCTTATAACTCAGGGAAGGTACATAGCGGTCGTATCGGATCTCCGCGTCCACGATCCTGCCCAGCCATCCCTCCTCCATCACTTTCTTCACTGTTTTATAATCGCTGTCGTAGCGCCGGTTCTGGTACACCGATAAAATGCATTGTTTCTTCCCCGCCAGGGCGATCAGTTCATCGGCCTGCGCCACCGTGGCCGTAAATGGTTTTTCAACAATGACATGCCTGCCGGCCTGCAATACCTGTTTGGCGTAATCATAATGCGTCACGCTCGGGGTATTCACCACAACCAGTTCCACTTCGGCATCGGCGAGCAGTTCTTCGAGGCTGCGGTATGTTTTTACGCCGGGATATTTTTCTGCCGCGAGGTTCTTCGTTCGTTCCCAGACACCATGCAGGTTAAAACCGGGATGCGCGGTGATGAAGGGGGCGTGAAAAACCCAGCCGCTCATTCCAAAGGAACATAAAGCTGTATGGATCGGTTTCATATCAGCAGGTTTTTTGTAAATCTATTCCGGTTTCCATCCTCTCATCACGTTTTTCAGCGTATATTTTTTTATTTCTTCGTCCGGGAGCTGTCTTGCCCATTTCACCCTTGCCGCCGGGTCGGCGGAAGGCCCGTAATTCCGGTATTCCGCGTAGCGGGTCGTCAGGTAGTTATCGGTATTGTTCCAGTTCGACCAGCCTTCCGGTTTGATATGCGCACCGATATAACAGTGCATATATACTACCTGCGCGTAGGGCCGCCAGGGCCTGCCCAGCGATACATTGTGCAGCGAAGTATCGCCCGTGAGTATGCAATCATTGAATATATACCCGAATTCATTCTCTTTTGGCGTGGCGGCCGCTGTGACGTGTGAATTTTTTTTGCTGTGTATATGACAGCGTTCGAACCAAACGGTGGCGGACCCGAAAATAAAATCCGTCGTGCCCTCTATATAACAGTCCCGGTAATACTGGCGGCTCTTGTCGCTGTTGGTGAACAGCACGTCCTGGTTCCCAATAAAACGGCAGTTGATGAACACCGCCTGGTCGCCGTCCGATTCCACGGCCACAGCCTGACCCGCGCTGTAACCGGCTTCATTCCGGAAACTGATATTGCGCGCGGTGAAATGACCGGCCATTATCTTAACAGTCCAGGATGTACGGGTATTGATGGTATCGCCGGCCGGTGCAATTTTTCCCGTATGATCATCATAGGTAAGGACGGTGCTGAATTTGTCTTCGCCAACCAGGGTCACAAAATCTTTGGTGGAATCGAGGTGAAGCTTTTCCCGGTAAATCCCGTTGCGGATGTAAATGGTGACCGGCTTTTTATTACGCAGGGGCACCGCGTCCAGCGCCGCCTGGACGGTCCTGAACCGGGCCGGTCCGCCGGCCGACACGACCCATTCCGTTTGCGCGGCTGCGGCCAACGGGACCATCGCTAAAAACAATAGGATCCATTTCATTTCCGGTTATTGAACAGGTCCTGTAAAAAAATATCCATGGCCTCCAGCATCGGCGTAAACCAGGGTTCGAAAAAGCAAAATGTATGCGGGGCGCCATCCATGGTTTTAATATCCGAACGGATATGATACCGGTCGAGCACCCGGATATAATCGCTGCGGCCCGCGTGCATCCGGTCAACGGAGCTGTTGATAAACAGCACCGGGGCCGACAGGGAATCAACATGCGACAAGGGCGCGGCTTCGGTCCACAGCGCGGGGTTCTCGTTTTTCGCATATCCGAACCAGTTAGTAGCGGCCGATATTTTTTTGCTGTCGTCGCCCTCGCCCGATTCGGGATGGATAAAGGCCAGGGTGCCGTCGATATCGATCACTGCGTTCACGCGGCTGGAGATCCCGGCATGTCCGCCCTTTCCTTCAAAATCCGGGTTGCCGTTGGTGCTTCCCATGAACACGGCCAGTTCGCCCCCGGCAGAATGACCCGCTACCACGATCCGGTCAGGGTCCACCCGGTATGTCCGCGCATGCATACGCACCCAGCGGATCGCGGCCTTGATATCATGAACGGCTGCGGGATAAAGCGCTTCGGTGGAGAGCCGGTATTCGGGGGTAAAGCAGGCATACCCTTTTTCCGCCAGCCGCTGCGCGAGGGGATAATGCATCGACCGGTGACCGCTGCGCCAGCCCCCTCCGTGTATAAAAATGACCGCCGTTCTTTTTTGTGATGGTTTGCCGGCGGGAACAAACGCGTCGAGCAGCAATTTGCGCGCACCCGTATTACCGTACGCAATGTTTTTTTTCTCACGGATATCGGGGGAACTTATTTCTTCCACGATCCGTATCCCCGGGTAATTTTTGATATGTTTCGCGTATTCGCCGCGGATGGAATAGGACGTATCGGGGATATGCGTGATCCCGGCGGTGGACTGGCCACTGGCAGCGTACAGCGCCAGGCTGCCAAAACATATGAACAGTCCCCTTTTCATCAGGGTTTATTTTTTTACCGGCACGATGATCCGCTGCGCGAGTTCGGGGATCTGCGTTCTGATCTCCTGTAAAACAAGCTGGGCGATCAGCCGGGCGCCGAGTTCATTGAAATGGGTATTGTCGTCGCGGCCATCCGGGTAGTTGGGATGTTCGCCGGGTTTTAATTGCATGAACAGGAGTTTGGAATCATTCTTTCCGAATTGCTGGTAAAGATCGCGGCTTTTGCTGTCGAGGTCGATACAAAGCACTTTTTCACTTGCCGCCACTTCCTTTACATAGGCGGAATATTCCCGGTGCGTTTCCATCGCCTTACCCGTGCTGTCGAATTTGCGCCGGCTCACGGGAGTAAAAAGGATGGGGATGGCTTTCAGGGCCCGGGTGTCCGCGATAAAGCGGGTGAGGTTCATCCGGAATGTATCCGGCGTGGCATACCGTTCCCCTTTTTCTTTGGATTCGTCGTTATGCCCGAACTGGATAAATACATAATCGCCTTCGCGGGCTTCGCCGGTGATCGATTTCCACAACCCTTCGCTTAAAAATGTTTTGGTGCTCCGCCCGTTCTTCGCGCGGTTCACGACCGTAACCGAAGAATCCCAGAAATAAACAAAGGGCATGCCCCAGCCCGTTTCGGGGTAAGCTTTTGTTTCCTTGATGGCGATGGTGGAATCGCCGGCCAGGAAAATTTTTATCTTCTTTTTTTCAGGTAATACCGCGCCGATGACGGCAAACAAAGCCGAACCCATGAAAAGGTATTTCATTTTGCTAATGCGTTTATATAGACTTCTATATTACAGTAGTTCTTGTCCAGCGTAAACTTCGCCGCATCCGCGGGATCGGCGGGGTTCAGCCCTTTTTTCTTTTCCCAGGCGTCGGGCATTCCGTCCCCGTCGCTGTCGGCGGGAGCGGGTAATGATTGCAGCGCGGGCCAGGCGGTTATGGTCCGTTCATAATCGGTGCCGTGCGGGTAACCGCCCTGCACATCGATGAAACCGCCGGTCCGGTTGATCACATTATTAATGATCCGCTGATCGAGGGTATCACGGGCAGGCAGGGTGGCGCCCACGTTTTTCAAAACAGCCTGGTAAGCGTCTTCGGCCGTTTGCACGGGAATTTCCACGCCGGGGAAGGCGGATGCCAGGAGCGCATTTTTTTTATCTTCCGCAGTGCCGTCATTCAGGAAGACCCCTTTCGCGTTATCAGAGGTGATATCGGGAAACCCGTCTACATAGTTCCCGTTTACATAAAATTTACCGAAGGGAATTTTGGCGTTCTTATACGGGGTCACGATCCGGTTCCGCATATACAGGTGGGTGGAGGGCCCGAATTTGTAATAGTTGTTCACGATATTGTAATTCCCGCCTTCTCCCGCGTAGATACTGTTCCCGCCCCAATTATAAATGACGTTGTTCCGGTAATCGCAGTTCTCTTCCGGGATATTGCGGATACCGTCGAACCGGGGGTTGCGGCTGTTGCAGTGCGCGAATAAATTATGGTGAAAGCTGGAATGTCTACCGCCCCAGATCGCGCCGTAACCGTGGTGTTCATAGCCCGTATCGCCTTTCTCATAATGATAGGAATAATTCAGCGGTTCGCTGATCAGGTTCCATTGCAGGGTCGTGCTGTCGCCGCCGTACACCGAAAACACTTCATCGGTGCTCCAGCTAAGGCTGCAGTGGTCGATAAGGATATTTTTCCGGCGGGTGCCCCCGAACGCATCATCGCCCCCGTTTCCATCCACCATCCCGCCTCTCTGGTATTTATCGCCCATGCGGAAACGCAGGTAACGTACGATAATATTATCGCCGCCTAATGAAACGGAATTATCGGCAAGGCAGATCCCGTCACCGGGCGCCGTTTGCCCGGCGATGGTCGCATCGCCGCGGATATTGAGTTTGCTGTCGAGATGAATGGTACCCGATACCGAGAATACGATTACCCGTTTTTCCCTCGCTTCCGCGGCCGCGCGGAAACTGCCGGGACCATGATCGTTCAGGTTGGAGACAATGAAAATTCTTCCGCCCCTTCCGCCCGTGGTGTATTTACCAAATCCTTCCGCGCCGGGAAAGGCGATGACGGGTCCGGCCGGCGCGGCGCCCGCATGAACAGGCGGCTGGGCGCAGGAGGCCAGGGTCAGTAACCAGGCCCCGCAGAGGGCCAGTATTATTTTATATATGCGCACCATGGGGAGACGAAAGGAATAAAATAAGGCTGCATCCTTTTACAGAATGCAGCCCTGGTTATTAAAAACTAACATGAGCCGTTCATCAGTAATTCGGGTTTTGCGTCATATTGTAATTGGCGTCGCGCACCGGTTGCGGTATCGGCAGCAGTTCGCCCTTGCCGGTTACGAATCCTGTTGCGTAACGCGCCACGGCCGTAGTATTGATCGCCGTACCCACCCAGGTGATCTTGGTGGTGCCCGCGGGTGTGGCGGAAGGCGCCGTCTTGTACAGCGAGTTGTTCAGCAGGAATCCGATATTGTTATTGTCGGAGGTGGACGTTGTAATAAAATAAAGCGATGTCGGCAGGGTCGTGGTCAGGCAATAGGCCGGGTAAGCGGCCATATAAGTGGGGTTGACCATCGCGGTGCTGGTCGACATCCTGACCATGTTCGCCCTTGATTCGCTAAGCGCCGTGGCCAGCAGGTTCCAGCGGATCAGGTCGTACTTGCGGATTCCTTCGCCGCCGAATTCGAGGGCTCTTTCCCGCACAATGGCTTTGAAGAAATCGGATTTGGAAAGACCCGAAGGAATATCAACCGTTGCATCGGGCGTGCCGATGGGTTTGCCATAGCCCCTTCTTCTTACCATATTGATGGCATTGTAGGCAGAGGCCGTGGGACCATTGAGTTCATTCTCGGCTTCGGCATACATTAATAATATATCCGAATAGCGCAGGATTTGCCATTTCAACCCGAAATACTGGATGGCGTCGGTGGGTGAAACGGCAGGATTGCTGATCCAGTCGCGGCGGTATTTTCCGTCGGTGAGGTTGGTGATCACCTGTCCCGCGCGGGTTCCGTTCAGGTTGGTGAAATACAGGCAAACGGTGACGTCCCTGCGTTGGTCGGTTGAATCGAACAGATATACATAAGAGGGAAGCGGGTTCACGCTGCTGTTGCCGAAATTATTCACGCGCGGCCCGTTGTAATAACCCAGTTTGGTGTCTTCGGCGGAAGAGAGCCCGATGGCGCTGGCCTGGAACATGAGTTCACCCTGCGGATCATTCACAGCGCGGGCGCAGACCTGGTCTTTCCACAATGCCCGGTAACCGGGGTTCAGGGTATGCTGACCGGAACTGATGATATCATTGCATTCGTTCCTGGCGATCTGGTAATAGGTCAGGTAATCGGCGTTGCGCTGCATGGTACCGTTACTGCGCAGGGCATAACCGCCGCGGAACAGCGCGATCCTTGCCCGCAGTCCCTTTACCGCGCCCTTGGTGATACGTTCATCAAGTACGTCGCCGATCGAAGTGATTTCATTGCGCCAGGGAACAAGGGTGGCCGCGGTATTCAGGTCATCCAGCAAATGATTATACAGCGTATCCATCGAAACCCGGGAAGGGAAGGGCGTGGTAAGCGATAATTTATAAGCCGGGATAAAATGCGCCGGAAGGTCGCCCCAGTTCTTGATGGCCTCGAAATAAAACTGCGCGCGCAGGGTGAGCGCTTCGCCCAGCATCCGCTGCAGTTTCTTTTTTTCCTGGTCGCTTCCGTTTGTATAAAGGTCCATCTGGGGTATATTCTCGATGCAGATATTGGCGAATTCGATTCCCTGGAACAATTGGTTGAAGGGATTGGTGATTTGCGCGTTACCCGGCGTGGCCGCATAACGGGCGATATCCCTGCGGTCGTTGTCCGACGCGCCCGTGGGGCCCTGCATTTCATCGTTGTCAACGGGATAATACAGGCTGAGGCGGATACCGTACCCGGCATCGCCCACCAGGCGGCTGTATACACCTGCCAGGGCTTTGTATGCGCTGGGCACGTCGGAGAATACTACCGGCGCGGTTACATCGGTGATCGGCTTCTGGTCGAGGTACTTTTTACAGCCACCCGTCAGCAGCAGGAGCCCGAGCGCGGCCACGGCGATGATCGTATTCAGAAAATTGCGGGTCATAATATGCGTATTAGTTGGGTTAATTAAAAGGATGCGTTTACGCCAAAAATATATGTACGGCTCTTGGGATAAGCGGAATAATCCAGGCCCGGCGTCAGCGGGTTGCTACGCACGCTCACTTCGGGGTCGTAGCCCGAATAGTTGGTGATCGTGGCGAGGTTATTGCCCGTGAAATAGAAACGGAGTTTATTCATCTTTAATCCCAGTAATGTTTTAACCGGCACGCTGTACCCGATCGTCAGGTTGTTGAAGCGGAGGAAGGATCCGTCTTCAATGGCCCATGAATGCGGGTAGAAGGCGCCCGCGCTTTTCAGCGGTTGCCAGATCTTCGCATTTTTGTTCAGCGCGCTGAGCAGGTCGGGGGCGATGCCGTACACCACGCCCGATGCGTTTACCCATTGCACCGTCTGACCGTTTTCATTCACCACGCGCCAGCGGTCATTCATGATATTAAGCAGGTTCGAATTCGCGGTATAACCGTTGGTCAGTTCGATCTTATTCGCGTTGTAGATATCGTTGCCGATGGAGAAGTTCATGAACAGGCTGAGGTCCCATTGTTTCCAGGTGATCTGCTGGTTCAGTCCACCCGTGCATTTGGGGGTGGGGTCGCCGATGATGGTGCGATCGTTGTTGATGTCCACCACGCCGTCCTTGTTCAGGTCGGCGAATTTGATGGCGCCGGGTTGTACCGTACCGATGATGGAGGCGTTGGAGGGAACGCCGGGTTTCAGGGTATATACGCCGGTTGTCGGGTTGTAATTGAAATCTTCCGTGGTATAGAAGCCCGCGGTCACGAGACCCCAGATGGATCCGACGGGGGATCCGATCTTTTCGATATAGTCGGTGGGTTGTCCCGATACACCCCAGCTGGCGGCGGGGAAGAAGGAAGTCTGGTTGATGCCCAGCGCCACGATCTTGTTCTTGTTAAAAGAGATATTGAAGTTGGCGTTCCAGGTCATGGATTTTTTGCGGATCAGCACGGCGTTCAGCTGTACTTCCACGCCCTTGTTGGTGGTCTTGCCGATATTTTGTAACTGTGTCGAGTAGCCGAAAGTGGAAGGGATCGGTACGTTCAGCAGGAGGTCTTTCGATTTATTGTTGTAAATGTCAACGCTCAGGTCGACGCGGTTGGCGAAGCTGATGTCCACGCCGAAGTTGCGGTTCACCGTCGATTCCCATTTCAGGTTTTCGTTCACCAGCCCGGCGGAGTAGTAGGCCTGTATCGCCTGGTTGTTGATGCCGTAATAATAGGTGCCGTCGTTGCGGAAGGTGGTGAGGAACAGGTAATCATTGATCCGGTTGTTACCCACGGTACCGTACCCGTAACGGAATTTCAGGTCGCTGATGAAGCGAACGTCTTTCAGGAATTTTTCATTCTTCACGCGCCAGGCCACGGAACCCGCGGGGAAATAGCCCCATTGTTTGCCGGGGGCGAACTTGGAAGCGCCGTCGGCCCTTACGTTAAAGGAAAACAGGTAACGGCTGAGAAGGGTATAGTTCAGGCGCCCGAAGAATGACATATTGGTGTAACGGGTCTTGCCCAGTTTGGGATAACCCGTAAAGGAAGTGCCGAGGTTGGTTTCCTTGAAAGCCTGGTCGGGCGAAGTAAAGAGGGGGTAATTGCGGAACAGGCTCGAACGGGTCTCGGTCTTCAGGTCGTAGGTTTCTTCACCCAGCACTACGTCGATATCGTGTATTTTTTTGAACCCTTTGAGCGAATAGCTGAGCACGTTCGAATTGGTCAGCGTTTTCCGGGTTACGGTGTCCAGTCCCACGATGGGTTTCCGCCCGCCCTGGATGATGGAATAGGGCGTGATGGAATCGTTGAACTGCCGGTCGGTAAATTTATTCTGGTCATAACCCACAGTGGAACGGAAGGTCAGGTTTTTGAGGATGGTGATGGTCAGCGTCGCGTTCACGTTGATCGCGTCGGTGGTCTTCTTGCGGTATTCCGAGTTGGCCAGCGCCACGGGATTGTAAAGGTTCAGCCCGTTGCCCACGTTGGGATCGGCCAGCGGGTCTGAGTCGTCGATATCCTGCGCGCTGGAAAGATAGGGGCGGTACTTCACGGCATTACGGAGACGGTTATACGAAGATCCTTTCGCGTCGGACACGCCCGCGCCTTCCACGTCCTGGTGCGTGTACCTGACGCCCGCGCCGATTTTCACGATCTTATTGACCTTGTATTCTCCTTTGGCGGTAAAGAGATGACGCTTGTAGTTGGAATTGATGACGATGGCCTTGTCGTTATTATACGTATAGCCGAGATTGTAAACAAATTTCTGCGTGCCTCCCGAAGCGGAGAGGTTATGCGTGGTGGTGATACCGGTGCGGCCGAAAGTCTGGTCCTGCCAGTCAACGGCGGGCACGTTTTTATAATTGGAAAGGGTATCCCAGTAAGTACCGAAATTTTTCATGAAACTGGTACTGTCGGTGCTGCTGCCGCGGTAGCGTTCTGACTGGTAGATCACGTAATCGTAGGGACTCAGTACATCCAGTTCCTTTGCCAGCGATTTTACGCCAACAAAACCGTTATAGGTAAGCACCATCTTGCCCACTTTTCCGCTTTTCGTGGTGATCACGATCACCCCGTTGGCGCCACGGGCCCCGTAGATGGCGGTGGCGGCGGCGTCTTTCAGCACGTCGATGGACTGTATATCCTGCGGCGAAAGGGTGGAGAGCGCATTTTCCACCTGTACGCCGTCAATAATATAGAGCGGGGAATTATCACCGGTGATCGACATGCCCCCGCGTACGCGGATCCGCACATCGGCATCGGGAGATCCTTCGGAAGTGGTGGCGGTTACACCGGCCAGCCTTCCGTTCAGCGCTTCGGCCGCCGAATTGATGGGGATGTCTTTCAGTTCACGCGCGCCCACCGATGATACCGAAGCCAGCAGGTCTTTCCTGCGAACGGTCTGGTAACCGATGACCACCACATCCGTCAGCGCCTTGGTATCGGGCTGCATCACCACATCGATGCTGCTGTTGCTGCCCACCGGTATTTCGAAACTTACAAAGGAGGCGCTGGTAAATACAAGAACGGCCGTGTTGCCGCTTACCGTAATGCGGTAATCGCCCTTGCTGTCGGTAGTGGTGGCGGTCTTGGTTCCCCTGACCGTTACCGTTACGCCTGCCAGCGGTTGCTTGTTATCGGCGGAAGTGACATTACCCGTTACTTGTTTGTTCTGGGCCATTGCTTTTTGCAGCGGGGCGAAAATGGCCAGCAACAGTAAACAGATCCCGGTTTTTTTTAAATAACTCATCATAATGCGGTTTTTGAAGTAAACGCGGCAAAATTTTTTTAATAATGCGGCTTTTAGCCGTTGTTATGCGGTTTTCAAAGGGGACGTAAAAACGGGCAATACAAACCCGGCCTGGACCGGGTTATGCCGTTGCGTTCATAAAGGGAATTGCGTGAACCGGGGCCTGAAAAATTGCGGATTGATCGATGGGGGTGATGTCCATCCGGTTCGAACCGGGCATTGTTGAGCAGTGCAATCTTTTCATTTTCGGCAAGCAATTTTCTTTTCGCAGGGCATCCGGGAGGCCTTAACATATCGAAATATTTTCCCGGTAGCGAGAACAAGTCTACACCGTTTGCAGGCTACACAGCATGAATTGAATGACTTTTTTTACGCAATCGTTCCCGGTAACGATACCGCATCGAAGCACTTGTCATTCAGGCGATAATGCGGAGGATAGCCCGCCAAAAAACGGTTATTCCGATGGTCCCCCGGGGAATGAAAAAAAACAACTTTTTGTCCCTTTTTTGCGATGGGGTAAATGGGAGGAACGGGCTTTCCCGGAGCCTTTAATTGATTAACTTTAGCGATGGCCTGATGCCGGTATAATTACAAATGAAATTTGAAGCCGTAACCATAAAAGATATCGCCAAAGCGCTGGGCCTGTCCACCTCCACCGTGTCGCGCGCCCTGCGCGACAGTTACGAGATCAGTCCCGAGACCAAGAAGCTGGTGCTGGAATATGCCGAGAAGATCAATTATCACCCCAATCCCATCGCCCTCAGCCTCAAGGAAAGGAGGAGCCGCTCGATCGGTGTGATCGTATCGGAGATCGCCAACAGTTTTTTTTCGCAGACCATCAACGGCATCGAATCGATCGCGTATAATAACGGGTATAATGTGATCATCTCCCAGAGCCGCGAATCCTTTGACCGGGAACAGCTGAACCTGCAATACCTCACGTCGCGGTCGATCGACGGGCTGATCGTGTCGGTGTCGGCCGAGACAAAGGATTTCAGTTATTTCCGGGAACTGCATGAGCGGGGCATGCCCATCGTTTTTTTCGATCGGGTGGTGGACGAACTGCAAACCCATAAAGTGATCGTGGATAATTACCGGGGAGCTTATGAAGCCACGGTGCATTTAATTCAAAACGGCTATCGCCGGATCGCGACGCTTTCCAACGCGGCCCTGCTTTCCATCGCCAAAGAAAGACTGGCGGGATATAAAGCCGCGCTGGCCGATAACGGTCTTCCCGCCAGGGATGAGCTGATCCGGTTCTGCAACCACGGCGGGATGATCCTGGAGGAAGTGGAGCAGGCCCTGGAAGCATTACTGCAATTGCCCGAACGACCCGATGCCATCCTGGCTTCAGCCGATAAACTGACGACCGGTTGCCTGCGCATCCTGCGTTCACGCGGGATGAAAGTGCCCGATGATATGGCGCTGGTGGGTTTTTCCAATACCGATCTCACCGAGCTGCTCGATCCTCCGCTGACCGTGATCCGGCAACCCGCTTTTGAAATGGGTGAACTCGCTATCCAGTTATTGCTGGAGCTGATCGAAAGCAAGCGGCCCGTCACCGAATTCGAGACCAAAGTGCTGGCCACGGAATTGCTGATCAGGGAATCGACGGGGAGGAAGAAGGAGAATATGAGGAGCCTGGCCTGAATTTTTTAATAGCCACGAAATACATGAAAGCCACGGAAAGGTTTTTAGCCACGAAATACACGAAAGCCACG
>CAYNSL010000051.1:0-15076 GCA_964399755.1 uncultured Chitinophaga sp.
AAGTATATAAAGTATATAAAGTATATAAAGTATATAAAGTATATAAAGTATATAAAGTAGTAATAGGAAAGGTAAGTTACAAAATTATTGCAGACATTTTGTGAAGCGGCGGCGGGTTTGTTTGGAATTGTTTTTTTATCATTCATTTAAAATGAACGATAACAAAGTTAGTATTCAAATTTCCGTAGCCCGGGCGCTTTGATCCAGGTAACCAGCACTACCAGCAGGGTCATGCAGCCGCCAAAAACCACGGAGGGGACCACGCCCATGAGCCGGGCGGCCATCCCGCTTTCGAACTGGCCGAGTTCGTTGCTCGAATTGATGAACATGGAGCCCACGCTGCTCACCCGGCCCCGCATATGGTCGGGCGTGCGCAACTGCATCAGCGTGCCCCGCACCACCACGCTAACGCCATCCAGCATGCCCGCGAACAGCAGGGCTGCAAAAGAGAGAATGAACCATTTGCTGAGCGCGAACAGGATGATGCAGATGCCGAAACCGGTAACGGCGATGAATAGTTTTTTGCCCTGTGCTTTTTTCATCGGGAAAAAAGCGAGGAGGATCACGATAAAGATCGCCCCGATATCGATCGCCGCGTTCAGCCACCCGAATCCCATGGGACCCACTTTTAATATATCCTTTGCATACACGGGCACCATGGCCACGGCCCCGCCGAACAACACGGCGAACATGTCGAGAGAGAAGGCGGCCAGCAGTTCACGGGTGCGGAAAACAAAACGCAGTCCCTCTTTCATGCTTTCCCATGTTTTTTGATCGCCGCTCTGCGCGTGCGGCGGTTTGGGCGGGAGGCGGGTGAGAATGATAAACGCGGTGACCAGCAGCGAACAAACCGTGATGAGCGTGCCCGTAGTGCCCAGCTTCGCGATGAGGAATCCGCCCATGGCATGCCCGGTAACGGAAGCCGATAGCCAGCTGCCCTGGTTCCAGGTGGTGGCGTTCTGCAGGTAGGGGCGCGGCACGGTGGTGGCGAGGATCGCGGAAAATACCGGCCCGGTAAATGAGCGCACGATTCCCGTGCAGAAGATCACTGCATAGATACCGATGGCGATGGTCAGTTTGGTGAAATGATGGCCGATGAATGCGGTGGAAAAAAACAACAGCACGCCCGCAGCGCAGGTATACAGGAAAACGCCGCGGAGCAGCAGTTTTCTTTTTTCGCTCAGGTCGATGATATGACCCGCATACAAGGCGGTGGAAATAGCCGGGATCACTTCCGACAGACCCACCAGCCCGATGGCGAAGGGATCGCCGGTGAGTTCATAGACCCACCAGGCCACGAGCGTACTCATCATCCGCAGGGCCATGATGAAAGTAAAACGACCGAGCATCAGGTTTTTGAATTCCGGTATGCGTACCGCCGCGAAGGGATCGTTGGTGATTTGTGTGACAGGGGAGTTACTCTCCATAATCAGGTCCCAAAGTTAGGCGTGGGGAAACAAATGGGCGGTTCAGGGCAAACTGATATAATGCTGGCCTTCGTTATATTCCTTGGACAGCGCCTCATAGATCACTTCCAGGTGCTTTTCATTGTGGAGGAAATCGGCGTTGCTGGCGTCGACGAAGAGGGTCTTGATATTATGCTGCCTGATATAATGCGTATAGGTTTCCTGGATATTGAACAGGTATTCATCCGCGATGTTCTGTTCGTAAGCCCGGTTGCGTTTTTTAATATTCGATTGCAGTTTTGACACCGGCGCGTGGAGGTAGATCAGGATATCCGGCTGCACGAGTTGCTGGTGAATGATCTCGAAGAGCCGCTGGTAGAGGCGGAATTCGTCTTCCGGCAGGGTTACTTTGGCGAAGAGCAGGCACTTGGTGAACAGGTAATCGGAGATCGTGAGCTGCTGGAACAGGTCTTTTTGCTGCAGCAGTTCCTTGAGCTGCTTGAAGCGTTCGGCCATAAAGAAAAGCTCCAGCGGAAACGCATATTGCTGCGGGTTTTCGTAAAACTTGGGCAAAAATGGATTGTCGGCAAATTCTTCCAGGATCAGCCGGGCATTATAATGCTTGCTGAGCAGGTGCGCGAGCGTGGTCTTTCCCGCGCCGATATTGCCTTCTATGGTGATGAAGTGGTATTGCATGTCAGTCTGCAGTCAGTAATCAACAATCAGCAGTCAACAGTCTGCAATAAACAGTCAACTGTCGACTGTCGACTGTACTGCCGGCCTGCAAAATAACTCAATTGCGGCGCGGATTATTTGGCGTGAGGAATTGTGGAAAAAATCAGGAATACTTTTTTACGTCGAGCGGGTCGGGGCATTCTTCCAGCAGCGTTTTTATGCTTTTTCCAAGAACGGGGTGCAGCAGATCCGGGGCGATTTCGGCCAGGGGTAGTAAGGCGAATCGCCGGTTCTGCATCTCGGGATGCGGCAGTTTGAGAAATTGATACCGGTGCACTTCCCCGTTAAATAAGAGGATATCGATATCGATGAGCCGGGGACCATATTTCTCTTCGCGGATACGTCCCATCAGCCGCTCGGTTTTCAGTACACGGCGGATCAGTTGCCTTGCATTGAGCGGGGTGTAAAGTTCCAGCGCCTGGTTCAGGAAAGCCGGCTGGTCTGTCTTGCCCCAGGGCGCCGTTTCATACACCGATGAAGCCATGACGATCGTTCCGCATTGCCGGTTGATATGATCACGGGCATCGGCAAGGTTTTGCGGCCTGTCGCCCAGGTTGCTGCCGGTTAGTAAATAAGCGCGGTTCATGTAAGACAAATATCAGGGAAACACGGGAAATCAGTATACAGCCGGCAGCCGGCAGTACACAGTTTGCAGTCTACAGTAAACAGTCGGCAGTTCACGGTCGGCAGTACACAGTCGGCAGTCGGCAGTCAGCAGTACACAGTCGGACTAACCTGTTAATCGGATACACGTAAACGCCGCGTATTTTGCCTGCGGGGCTACAATTATTTAAATACATTTGCCCACCAACTACCAGCTATGCCGAAACCATACAGCCAGTCAAGGGCATTATGGGCCATTACCCGGGCCAGTTTCAAAGCTATCTTCGCCCATCCCAGCGCGATCATCTTCAGCATCCTGTTCCCGGTGATCTTTGTGCTGATCTTCGGGGCATTCGGCAGCGGCGGCGGCGTGAGTTACCGGGTGGCGCTCTCGCCCGGTTGCGATACGGGCAACCTGTTTTTTCAGCACCTGAAAGAGAATCCCATGATCCGGATCGTTGATTACCCCGATTCAAACAGCCTGAACCAGGACCTGATCAAGGGCAGGCTGACAGCAATACTGGATGTGCAACCTGTTAAAGATACATCCGGACAACTAACTTACCGGGTGAGCGCGCGCTCGACCACCGCCAGCGGAAATACTTTCGGCGCTTTTATGCAAATGCTGGACTACAGCAAACTGAAATTCGAAATGGCAAGCTCGGGCAACCAGTTTGCCCGCGTTACAATCAGCAAACCCGTGATCGAAACCGTACGCAAATACCGTCCCATTGATTTTATCCTGCCGGGCCAGCTTGGATTTTCCATCCTGTTCTCCACCCTGTTCGGTATCGCTTTTACCTTTTATAACCTGCGGGAACAACTGGTGCTGAAAAGGTTTTATGCTTCACCGGTAAACCGCACCAATATCCTGCTGGGCGTGGGTACCAGCCGGCTTTTCTTCCAGTTGCTGAGCGTGATGGTGCTGCTGAGCTTCGGGCATTTTGTTCTCAACTTCACGCTCCAGCACGGGATACTGACTTATATTGAAATCCTGCTAATGACGATCATCATGCTTTTCCTGCTCATGGGGGTGGGACTGATCTTCAGCAGTATTGTAAAAAGCGATACATCGATACCGCTCCTGATCAATTTATTCGGGTTCCCGCAGATGATGCTGTCGGGGACGTTTTTCCCCATCGATGTTTTTCCCAAATGGCTGCAGGAAATTTGCCGCATCCTGCCCCTGACACAATATAACGACTCGATCCGCAAGATCTCCTTTGAAGGAATGCACATAACAGATTGCGGCAGGCAGCTGGGTATTCTCGGGATCTGGATGGTGATTATTTATTTTATACTGGGGAAGGTGTTGAAATGGGAATGAGGTTAGTTAAGAGTCGGGAGTTTGGAGTTAGGAGTCAAGAGTCAGGAACAGTTTAGCAGCGAGGGGCTTCTTCGATCAGGAGCGGAAGGTGAATAATGTTAAATGCTAAATGTTGAATATTAAATATTAAATGTTAAATGTTGAATTGGCCGTTCCGGGGAAGTAACCGTTTTTTATCAGCGCCGGGTTTTCCCGGATGATGTTATCAGCGCCCGGATCTTTGCCAAAGTAATAACGAATCTATTGGATCATGCGTGTCATTAAGTTAGGGATCATCAGTCTTGTTGTCTTTACCATACTGCTTACCCTGATCTCTTTTTTCTTTCCTTCCCGTGTTCGGATCTCAAAAGCTATCGATATCAACGCCGGCCGTGATTCGGTGATGGCCCGGCTTGCCGACCCGGTGCGATGGCAGTCATGGTACCCCGGTGCCGACTCGCTGGGTCCCTTTATGGCGGATGGAAAAATAAAAGGGGTGGGAACGGGTGCGCTGCAGGCCCTGATGTTCACAGGCGCTACCGACAGTACCGTGCGGGCGGCCAACGTGGGGCCGCATTCCAAAAAAGGGGAAACAGGATGGAATATTTTCCCCGGTCATACACCCCGCACCGTTACCCTGCAATGGTATATGGATTTTCATTTGCGCTGGTATCCATGGGAAAAATTTTCGGGGCTGCTGTTGGAAAAAAGATACGGGCCCATGATGGAAAAAGGACTCACCACCCTGAAATCGCAACTTGAAAAATAATCTGGTCATGCCTGGCGGGATAGTTTTAATTTTATACCGCCTTAATCTTTCTCTTTATGCACAATCTCCGTTTATTTATATGCATGTTTTCCCTTTTCGCCGTTCACAGTTCCCGCGCCCAGAACGACAGTGTGATGTACCAGCGCGACAGCGCCGTCGTTACCGAAGAACAGGATTGCTATGACCGTTTTTTCGCTGCGGCGGAAAAACCTTCCATGCCGGGCAAGACCCTGCTGGTGCAGAAAAATGGAAAAATAACAACCCTGGCCGCCTGGATCAGGAATTACAAGGGCGGCGATTTCATGGGGGTTGAACCGCAATACGGGCTGGCCGATCTTGACCATGACGGCAAAAAGGAGCTGGTGGTGTTCGGATATACAGGCGGCGCGCACTGCTGCGACGAGTTTTATTTTTTTAAAAACGCGGGCGCTAATAAATACCAGTATGCGGCCAAAACTTTCGCGGGAAATGTTTGTGTGAGCGACAGCAATGAGTTTGATTTCAGTTTTTACGAACAGTTCGGTTATTTTTTTACCTGCTACGCCTGCGCTTATGAAGATACCAGCGACGGGGCGCCCCTGCCCATCCACAGCATCCGGCTCCGTTACTACCGGGGAAAACTGCTGGTGACCGCACCCCCCGCGGAACTGAGGGCCCAGATCAATGATAACCTGGGTAAATTGGGAGAGCAGCCTTATGAGAAACTGGAAGATGAAACATCATTTGATAACGGCTTGCGCAAGGAATTCGCGATGAACCTGGCCGTTTATTATTATTCTTTCGGCAAGAACCTCATCGAAACGCAAAAGCTGTTCAATAAATATTATAAGTTCCCGGACGCCAAAAAAGTCTGGGCGGCTTTTGTCAAGCAATTGCAGTGGGTACGCAGCAGCAGTGAATTCTGATCAGTTCTCCTGCAAAAAACGGAGATTGCGCATTACCCCGCTGAATTTGGCCCTGCGCAGCGGCGAATCCCTGAACTGTTTTCTGAAAGTTTCAGCGGTCATCTGTTCCCATTCCTGCGTGCCGAGGTTCAGTAGTCCCGGTAGCGGGTTGAACGCGGGTTCCGTATGCGGTTTACTGAAGCGGTTCCACGGACATACATCCTGGCAGGTGTCGCAGCCAAAAAGCCAATTGTCGAACTTACCTTTCATATCAGCGGGGATCATCATTTCTTTCAGTTCAATGGTGAAATAGGAGATGCATCGGCTTCCGTCTACCTGTTTTCCCGGAAGGATGGCGCCGGTGGGGCAGGCATCGATACAACGCGTGCAGGTGCCGCAATAATCACGGGCGAAAGGATCGTCGTATTTTAATTCCAGGTCGGTGATCAGCGTGGCAATAAAATAAAAAGACCCGCTTTGTTTGTTGATCAGGTTACCGTTCTTTCCCACCCAGCCCAGCCCGCTGCGCTGTGCCCATGTCCTTTCCAGCACGGGCGCGGAGTCGACAAACCCGCGGCCGCTGATATCGCCGATCGTTTCCCTGACACGCCGGAGCCATTCATTCAATTGTTCCCGGATCACTTCGTGGTAATCTTTTCCATACGCATATTTGGAAATACGTGGAAGTCCGTCTTCCTGTTTTTGCGGGGGGTAATAGTTTTTCAGCAGGGTAATGACCGACCGGGCCCCCGGCACCAGTTTGGAAGGATCTACGCGCAGGTCAAAATATTTTTCCATGTAGCGCATCCCGCCCTGCATGCCCTGGCGCAGCCAGTTTTCGAGACGGGCGGCGTCTTCATCCAGTTTGACCGCCCTGGCCACTCCGCAATAATCAAATCCCAGCGCATGGGCTGTTTTTTTAATAAAGGCGGTATGTTGCTGCAACAGATGCACAGGTATTGCTTGTCTTGCTAGGATACAATACGGGAAAGCACAGAGTCCTATTTATTTTTTTGTGTAATATTGATACAGACCTGACCGGTATGAACATGACAAAACTAATATTGTTTATTGTTTCCGGCTTTTTTCTGTCCGGCGCCGCCGGGCAGGACCCCGGCAGGATCAAATTCGGTGAAATCTCCGCCGCAGATTTTGCGCCGCAGGTCTATGCCATCGATAGCAGCGCATCCGCCGTGGTGATCGCTGATATCGGCTCCAGCAGGATCGAGGGTAACAACAAGAACTGGTTTTCGCTGGCATATAAACGTTACCGGCGGATCCGCATACTCAATAAAAACGGGTACGACCTCGCCAATGTATCGATCCCGCTGTATTCGAACGGGGATGATGAGGAAAACCTGACAAAACTGAGGGCCGCGACCTATAACCTTGAAAACGGGAATGTGGTGACCACCCGGCTGGACGAAAAATCGGGCGTTTTCCGTGAAAAGATCAGTAAGAACAGTGTGCGGAAAAAATTTACCCTGCCCAGTGTAAAGGAAGGCTGCATTATTGAATATGAATATACGATCGTGAGTGATTTTCTTTTCAATCTCCGCGCCTGGGAATTCCAGGGAACGATACCGCGGCTCTGGAGCGAATACAATGTGTCTATTCCCGAATTCCTGGGATATCTCACTTTTTCCCAGGGTTACCTGAAATTTGATATCAATAAAACGGAAGAACGCAGGGATTCCTATTCGGTGGCCGAAGGCCGGAGCGCGGGTCCTTCCGGGCGGTTTAATTTTACAGCCAATGTTACCGACCGCCGCTGGGTGATCCGGGATGTACCCGCGCTGAAAGAAGAGCGGTATACGTCAACCCTCGACAATCATATCAGCAAGATCGAATTTCAACTGGTGGAATACCGCCCGCCCCTGGAATACCGCCGGATCATTGATAGCTGGGAAAAAGTTTCGGAAGACCTGATGAATGCTTCCTATTTCGGCCAGCAGGTCAGGGATAATGGCTGGATGAAAGAAATCATCAGTCCGTTGAAGGAAGGCGCCCGCAGCAAACTGGAAACCGCGAAAAAAATTTTTGCCTGGGTGCGCGACAATTTCACCTGTACCGATCACGGACGTTTTACCATGGACCAGACCCTGAAAAACCTGGTGAAGACCCGTACCGGGAATGTGGCGGAGATCAACCTTTTACTTACGGCCCTGCTGCGAACGGCGGGAATTGAGTCAGACCCGGTGATACTGAGCACGCGGTCAAACGGGTTTACCTATTCATTGTATCCCATTCTCAGCCAGTATAATTATACAGTGACAAGGGCGCAGGTGGAAGGATTGACCTGTTACCTCGATGCCAGTGAGCCACACCTGGGTTTCAACTTCCTGCCCCTGCCTTGTTACAATGGTCATGCGCGGGTGATGAATACGGCGGCAGAAGCTGTGGAGCTGGTCGCTGATTCCCTGACGGAAACGAAATACACCAGTGTATTTATCGTGAACGACGAAAAAGGCAACTGGGTGGGCAGCCTGCAGCAAACGCCGGGATATTACGAATCCATGGATCTGCGCGACAAGGTCAGGGAAAAGGGCAGGGATAACCTGCAGAAAGAAATACAGAAAAATTTCGGCGCGGATATCGTGATGCAGAATTTTCAAATCGATTCCCTGGATCAATATGAGGAGAAACTGGGTATCCGTTATGATTTTGACCTGAAAGGCGAAAAGGAAGATATCCTCTACCTGAACCCGATGTTCGGTGAACAATACAGGGAAAACCCGTTCAAGTCGGCCGAACGCCGCTACCCTGTGGAAATGCCTTATGCCATGGATGAAACCTATAACCTGCAGCTGGAAGTGCCGCAGGGCTATAGGGTGGATGAATTGCCCAAATCGATCGTGGTAAAACTGAATGAGGAAAACGAGGGGTTGTTCGAATACCGTATTTCGGTTTCCGGCGACAACCTCTCCTTCCGATCGCGCATCCGGATCGCGCGGGCGTATTTTGCCCCGGAAGAATATGAAATGCTCCGTGAATTTTTCAACCTCGTGGTGAAAAAACAGGCGGAGCAGGTGGTGTTTAAAAAGAAGAAATGATGATGGGAAAACTTTTACGCATTTTTATCGTCCCTTTCCTCATTACACCATTTGCCCGTGCGGGCGAAGGAGATTACGCCGTTTCAAAGATTCCCGCGGCGCTGCTGGCACATGTGCATGCCGTAAAAAGAATGGAACGGGTTTCCTTTGAAGTGATCAGTCACGGCGAAGCGGTGTTGCGGAAAAAATTCGCGATCACGATCCTGGATGAAAAAGCGGATGACTGGGCGGGTTTTGATGAATATTACGACCGCCTGCATGAAATAAAAAACATCGAGGGGATCCTCTTTGACGCCGAAGGCCGCGAACTGAAAAAGCTGAAGAACAAACAGGTGATCGACCTGACCGGCACCGATGACAATAACCTCGCGGATGACAACCGCCGCAAATACCACCATTTTCACTATAAAACATATCCCTATACGGTTCAGTATGAAGTGGAGATCAAATATAACGGCACCCTGTTCTTCCCGGTTTGGGCGCCGCGTGAACGGGAATTGTTATCCGTGGAGCAAAGCGAATTCAGCATCATCGCTCCGGCCGCTTACACCGTTCGGTACAAGGCCTTTCAATATCCGGGCGAACCGGTGACGGGGATCGCCGACCGCAACAGGAAAACGCTGAGCTGGCAGATCAGGTACTTACCGGGGATTGAAGAAGAATACGCTTCACCCGACTGGTATGAGTATAACACCGTAGTGTTTACCGGCCCGGGTGAATTCGGATTGGGGCCATACCGCGGCGATATGAGCAGTTGGTTGGATTTTGGCAAATTTGTTTACCAGTTAAAACAGGGCCGGGACCAGTTGCCCGATCATATAAAGCAAACCGTTCACCGGCTCACGGATCAACTCTCCGATGCAAGGGAAAAGATTAAAAGGCTGTACGCGTACCTGCAGCAAAATACACGTTATATCAGTATACAGCTTGGAATAGGAGGATGGCAGCCCTTTGACGCGGCCTGGGTGGCCGCCCATGCATACGGCGATTGCAAGGCGCTGACGAATTACATGTTCAGCCTGCTGAAAGAAGCGGGTATCCCTTCCTGTTATACCCTTGTACGCGCGGGTCGTTCGGCCAGCAGGATACTGACCGAATTCCCCTCGCAGCAATTCAACCATGTGATCCTTTGCGTGCCCCTGGCTGCAGATACGATGTGGCTGGAATGCACCAGCCAGACATTACCGGCGGGATACCTTGGCGATTTTACCTGCGACCGGGATGCCCTGCTGATCACGGAAGAGGGCGGTTACCTTGTTCGCACCCCGCGTTACGGACTGGAAGAAAATACGGAGACCCGTCGTATCCGGGCCCTACTGGATGAAGAGGGAACCCTGCAGGTAAAGGCTGAAACAAGGTACCGGGGTTTACAACAGGACCGGTACCACGACCTGATCAGCACGCTCTCCAAAGAGAAGGTGAAAGAGCTGCTGCACGAGGAACTGGATTTCGGATCATACGATATACGAAGTTTTGATTACCGCGAGGAAGGCTCGGCCCTTCCCGCCATTGATGAAAAACTCGATATCGTTGTGAATAATTACGCGACGATGACGGGTAAAAGATTATTTATCGTTCCCAATATCCTTACCCGTTCGCAGCGGCGGTTGGCCCCCGACAGTCTCCGTAAAAACGACCTTGATCTTGGTTTTGCATTCCGGGATGTGGATACCGTGGAGATCAGCCTGCCCGCGGGATATACGGCGGAATCTGTACCCAGGGACCTTGATCTCTCTACCCGCTTTGGGATTTATCATGTTTCCGTGCGGCTTATTGGGAATAGTTTATATTATTACCGTTCGGTTGAACATGTCAGCGGGCGCTTTCCCGCGGCCAGTTATCCGGAACTGGTACAGTTTTATGAAACGGTTTATAAATCCGACCGCAGCCGCGTGGTGCTGATCAAAAATCAATAGTCTTTATTTTTCCGGCAGGTGCAGCCGGTGAACCAGCCGGTGTATGGCGGGAGCGAGGATGATACCCACGTTGGTGATAAAAACGACACCGCTGAACAGGGCATAAATGGATGAAAAAATCTTGCCGCCCGTCGTCCCGATCTCGATCACCGGTCCCATACCGCTCAGGATCATCGACGCGTTATGCAGCGAATCGATCCAGGAGGCGCCGGCGGTACTGTGATAACCGATCACGCCGATCAGCAGGCAGATGGCCATAAGGCCCAGGGCGAGCAGAATATTTTTTATCACCCGTTGGTAATAGACGGCACGCGTGGCCAGCGGTTGTTTGTGGTGTTCGTACATATGGATTGATTTTTAGCGGAGCGGTGTACAATCGGCAATTACAAGCAGTTGCCGGTCGATGATTTTTTTTAATTCAATATGGATGCCGGCCCTTTCTTCGCCCAGCAGGTTTTTTACAAAAACAATATAGGCATAACCGCGGCAATAATCGATCATGGGCCAGGTGCCGAAAAGCCCGGGACTGGCCAGGCAGGTTGCCTTTATGATCTCCTCCGGTGTATCATCAGGAATGGGCGGTACATTCGGCCTGTTCGGTTTTGGAAATGGCACCCGGCTGTTTTCCACGACCCAGCTGCCGAGGGCATAACAATAACCCTGTGCCGACTTTGGCGCATAGACGATCTGTCCCGGCTGATCCTGGGCTTCCATCATCCGGGTCACCGCGGTTTCCGTCAGGATCCTTTTACCCTTGTACATTCCTTTGTTCAATAACATCACCAGGAATTTCATGTAGTCTTCTGCGGTGGAGCGGGCGCCACCCGATGGATTGGCCGGGTATCCTTTCGGGTCGGCAAAACTTGTCCGGGTCATGCCCAGCGGACCGAAAAGTTTTTCCTGGGCCAGTGTTTCGAATTTTTTACCGCTGATCAGTTCCAGTATGCGTCCCGCGATATTCAGCCCGATATTGCCATACCAGAAATCGGTGCCGGGTTCGGCGCGTTTTTTCCTTTTTGCAAAATCCAGCACTTCATCGCCAAGGGAGGAATATTTGCGTCGCTCGAGTATCCTGCGCAGGAATTTGTCATCGTCGGAAATACCCGTCATGTGACAAAGACAATCCCTGATCCTGATATTCCCCTTTCCCTGTGTTCCGAATTCGGGGATATATTTCGATACGTAATCACCAAGTGAAAGTTTGCCCTCATCCACAAATTGCATCACCAGGGCTGCCGTCAGCCATTTACTGCAACTGGCGATCGGGGCCGCGGTTCGCGCATCGAAGGCGCCCATTTCTTTTTTAAAAACCAGCGAGTCGTCCTTCCAGACCAGGCAAACCAGGTTATTGCCAAGGATTTTCCGGTTTTCATCCAGGGCCCGGTTCAGTTCCGTCCAGTTGTACTGGGCAAAAGCGGGCTGCAAGAATAGCAGGAAAGCTGCTACGGGTATGACTTTCATGCAGATAGCATTAAATTAATATGACATAAATTCGGGATACGGGTTCTTGGATTATTGTTTGCGGAAGGGGTTTAAGGCTAATAAAACCGGGTGGTGATTGTTTGTCCCTTTCCGGAATGAAATATTGAAAAATGGCCCCGGTATTAACAATAATCAAAAACGTTAAACTTATTATATGAACTTAGGAAATTTCACCATAAAAGCCGCTGAAGCTTTTCAACAGGCGCAGCAGGCTGCCTTCAATGCGCAGAGCCCGAATATCGAAACAGAACATATCCTGAAGGCCCTGCTGGAGCAGGAAGATTCGCCGGTTACCTATTTATTGAAAAAAAATAATGTAACGGTCAACCTTGTTGAAAGCAAACTGGATGAACTGATTGCCAGACTCCCGAAAACATCGGCTGATCCCGCCCAGCAGATCAGCCGCGATGCCAACAACGTGATATTGCGGGCCGGCTCTGCATTGAAACAATTCAAAGACGAATTCGTTACGCCGGAACATATTTTACTGGCCATCGTGCAGGGCAATGACGCCGCGGCCAAACTGCTGAAGAATGCCGGGCTCTCCGAAAACGGGCTGATCGCCGCGATCAGGGAATTGCGGAAAGGAGAGACTGTTACATCGCAAACGCAGTCGCAGGAGTACAACGCCCTGAATAAATACGCGAAAAACCTGAATGAGCTGGCGCGGCAGGGCAAGCTCGATCCCGTGATCGGTCGTGATGAAGAGATCCGTCGCACCCTCCATATTCTTTCGCGCCGCACCAAGAACAACCCGATCCTCGTGGGTGAGCCCGGCGTGGGAAAGACCGCCATCGCGGAAGGCATTGCGCACCGGATCGTGAACGGTGACGTACCCGAGAACCTGAAATCAAAGATCATTTACGCCCTCGATATGGGATTGCTGATCGCGGGGGCCAAATACAAAGGCGAATTTGAAGAAAGGCTGAAAGCCGTGGTCAAAGAAGTGGGGGCCAGCGATGGTGAGATCATTTTATTCATCGACGAGATCCATACCCTGGTGGGCGCCGGCGGCGGCGAAGGCGCGATGGATGCGGCCAATATCCTGAAACCCGCGCTGGCCAAGGGCGATCTGCGGGCCGTTGGCGCCACGACGCTGAACGAATACCAGAAATTTTTTGAAAAGGACAAAGCGCTGGAACGGCGTTTCCAGAAAGTGATGATCGATGAACCCAGCCAGGAAGACGCTATCTCCATCCTGCGCGGGCTGAAAGACCGTTATGAAACGCATCACCATGTGCGGATCAAGGACGAAGCCATTATCGCGGCGGTGGAATTATCCAGCCGTTATATCACCGACCGTTTTCTTCCCGACAAAGCCATCGACCTGATCGATGAAAGCGCGGCCAAGCTTCGTCTTGAGATGAATTCGATGCCCGAAGAGCTGGATACGCTGGAACGGCAGATTCGCCAGCTTGAAATCGAGCGCGAGGCCATCAAGCGTGAAAACGACGAGGTGAAACTGAAAGAGCTGAACACGGAGATCGCCAACCTGTCGGTGGAACGGGATACTTATAAAGCCAGGTGGAAACAGGAAAAAGAACTGGTGGAGAAAGTGCAGAACGCCAAAGCGGAGATCGAAAACCTGAAACAACAGGCGGAAAGGGCCGAACGCGAAGGCGATTACGGGAAGGTGGCGGAGATCCGCTACGGGAAGATCAAGGACCAGGAGCAATTGATCGGTACCCTGACTTCACAGATCGCGGAAAGCGGTGAAAAGCGGCTGCTGAAAGAAGAAGTCGATGCTGAAGATATCGCCGAAAGCGTGGCCAAGGCCACGGGTATCCCGGTGACCAAGATGCTGCAGAGCGACAAGGAAAAATTACTGCACCTCGAAGAACACCTGCATGAAAGGGTGGTGGGGCAGGATGAAGCCATCACCGCCGTGGCCGACGCGATACGCCGGAGCCGCGCGGGGTTACAGGACCCCAAAAAGCCGATCGGGTCGTTTATCTTCCTGGGTACGACGGGCGTGGGTAAAACGGAACTGGCCAAGGCGCTGGCGGAATATTTATTCGACGATGAAAGCATGATGACGCGGATCGACATGAGCGAATACCAGGAGAAGCATACGGTCAGCCGCCTGGTGGGCGCGCCCCCGGGTTACGTGGGTTATGAAGAGGGCGGGCAACTAACGGAGTCGGTCAGACGAAAACCATATAGCGTGGTACTGCTCGACGAGATCGAGAAAGCGCACCCCGATGTATGGAACGTATTGCTCCAGGTGCTGGACGACGGGCGGCTGACGGATAACAAGGGTCGCGTCGTGAATTTCAAGAACACCATTATCATCATGACCAGCAATATCGGCAGCCCGATCATCCAGGAAGCTTTTGAAAACGTGACGGAGAAAAATGCCGAACAGGCAACCGCGAAAGCCAAAGTGGAAGTCATGGCGCTGTTACGGCAGACCATCCGGCCCGAGTTCCTGAACCGGGTGGACGAGATCATCATGTTCCAGCCATTACTGAAAAAGGAGATCATGGGCATTGTGAAGATCCAGTTGAACGGATTAAAGAAACTGGTGGCGGAAAGCGGCGTGGAGCTGCAGTTCAGCGATTACGCGCTCGAATTCCTGGCCGACCAGGGATTTGATCCGCAGTTCGGGGCCCGGCCTTTGAAGCGGCTCATTCAAAAAGAGATCGTGAACCAGTTGTCGAAGCGGATCCTGTCGGGCGATATCGACAAGAGCAAACCCGTGCTGGTGGATGTGTTTGATAATACGGTGGTGTTCCGGAACGAAGCGCAGGAAAAGCAGGAGGCGGAGCTGGAAAAAAGCGGGAGGAAGAAATAAAAAAGGAAGAATAATTGATCGCCTCGGTTTTCAGGAATAATCTATTTCCTGGGATTTCAGGAGCCGAATACAAATTGCCCCGGGCTGAAGCCCGGGGCAATATTTCAAAATGATGAAGGGCTTTAGCC
>CAYNSL010000051.1:15176-22221 GCA_964399755.1 uncultured Chitinophaga sp.
CCAGGTATAAAGTTGTATTCCTATTATTAATATCCGGAGCCGGATGATATTTGCCCCGGGCTTCAGCCCGGGGCAATCATTCAAAATGATGAAGGGCTTTAGCCTAACTCCCTTTTTTTACCCATCTTCCCCAATTCCACATGCTCCGGTATGCTTCTTTTTAATAACGGTAACATACCGCGTTAATATTCATCCCGGCGCCTACGGAGGCGAAGAGGATGATATCGCCCGCCTGTAAATGATGCGAGGGAACCTGGCTTTTCAATACCAGGTCGTAGAGTGTCGGGATCGTGGCCACCGAACTGTTGCCCAGCCAGTGGATGCTCATCGGGAGCACGTTTTCGGGTAACTGGCTGATCCCGTACAGCTGGTAAAAACGCTTTACGATGCCTTCGTCCATTTTAGCGTTGGCCTGGTGAAGAAAGATCATTTTCAATAGCCGGATATCCACGCCGCTTTTTTCGAGGCAGTCTTTCATGGCCGCCGGTACATATTTCATGGCGTATTCATATACTTTGCGTCCTTTCATTTTAATATACCGGATATGCGGGTCGCTGCCGGGGTAATAAGACATGCCCATATTGATATAATCGACTTCTTCCAGGGAATGGGTAACGGCCACCGATCCCAGTACCCCGGAGCCGTTTTCCGGCACTTCCCGGTATTCCACAACCGCCGCGCCGGCGCCATCGCTGAAGATCATGCTGTCGCGGTCGTACATATCAAGTACGCGGGATAATGTTTCCGCCCCGATCACCAGGGCTTTTTTGGCGATCCCGGCTTTAAAAAAAGCATCGGCCTGGATCAGGCCCTGCAACCAACCGGGACATCCGAACAAAATATCATAGGCCACACAGGAGGGATTGCGAATGCCGAGCGTATGCTTGATCCGGCTGGCGAGCGATGGCACCGCATCAGTCTGGATCGTATGCTTGATCACATTTCCGAAATTCTGGGCTACGATGATCTGGTCGATCGTTTCGGGATCTGTTCCGCTGTCCTTTAATGCCGCCGCCGCGGCCCTCCCGCCGATATCGGAGGCGGTCAGCTCGTCGGTGGTATATCGCCTTTCTTCAATCCCGGTAATCTGCTTGAATTTATCCACCACTTCTTCCTGGGGGATAGAGATGGGTTCACGGGTTTCGGAATAAAAAACATGTTTGGTAAAATCCAGGTTGGATTGAACAAAGGGTGGAATATAAGAACCGGTTCCTGTGATCACTGAGCGAAACATGCAAAAAAAATTTGAATGAATAATGGAGCCTCCCGCCCTTCGATAAAACTTCATCATGGGAATGACGACTGCATGACGGGCTTTAAAATTACGTCTTAATCAAACAGGAATGGCCGGTAGCCGGGAAAAATATTATCCCTGCCCGCTGCGGCGAATGAACCGGAGGTATTGAAGTTTTATTCAATAATGAACGAACATTAGTTTATTTTCAACCGGATAGTATACTATACCGAACATGCCACCGGGAATTTTTCATTCTCATTTTTCCATGATCACGGTATAGGAGAATTGCTGATCGAATCCTTCTCCGGGTTTTTCGGGAAGGGCGATGAGGAACCTGTTCTGTACCGATTGCTCCCGTATCTTTCCTACCAGCCTGGTATCATCATCAAACAGGAACTCGGTAACGTAATTCAGGTAGCCTTCACGACTGACATGTACATGTATATGCGCCGGCAGGTCGCTTTTGGGATAACCGCTGGGCTTCACCGTATGCAACTCGAAATTGCCGTTCCCATCCGTTTTTATGTAACCAAAGAGCCGGGCATGACGATAATCCCCTTCGTTCATCATCACATGGGGTGAAGCGGCAGCGTACCAGCCGCGTGCATCGGTTTGATAGAGATAGACAAGGGCGCCGGGAACGGGTTTGCCGTCACGGTCTTTCACCTGCACCAGCACCCTGATCTTTTTCCCGGGTTCGCCGGCAGGGGCGATGGACAGGCTACCGGTGCCGCAATGCTCCCTGATCAGTTCCCGGAATTCAGTGGCGGGGTGGAGGACTTCGTATTTCTTATCTGTGAGGATCGCCGATACCCCGGGCGAGCCTTTGCTGAATTTTTCTTTCACCTCGCGGAACAGGGCAGCGCTGTCGGATTGGGCGCAGGATGACATGATGTATAAAGATGAGATGAGGATCATTTGTATTTTTTTCATGGCTTTTGTTTGTCCTTTAAGGTAATGGCTTCCCGGAAGCACCTGCCGGCCAACTTGATAAAAGGCAGGAAGGGCTTTACCACCGGCAGCCGGGGCACCGGCGGATCCTGTTAAATATTTTGGTAATCATCGCCGGTCCGGGAATCCGATAAAATGGCAATTGTAATATTTGTAATTTGGGTTATCATAACTACTCAAACATGTCAACCGTTAACAGAAGAAATTTCCTGAAAGCATCGGGCGTGGCCGTATTGCCGGCCCTGCTGCCTGCAATTCCCGCCATGGCCAATGACCGGGCAAATTCAGAAAACCCCGCCGGCGAACCCGTCGTCCGTTTCTTTTATGATGGCGCGGGTTTTGACGCCGCATCGAATCTCGAAGCGCTGCAGTCTATTCATGCACGCGAACCCATTAAAAGAGATTTTTACGGGCAGGGGGGCGTGGTGGAAGCCATGGAAAAAAAATTCGCGGAGATCACGGGAAAGGAGAAAGCGATCTATATGCCAACGGGTACGATGGCCAACCAGCTGGCCATCGCCGTGCTTAGCGGTGAAAAAACCAAGGTCTTTGTACAGGATACCAGTCATATTTACCGAGATGAAGCCGACGCGGCCCAATCCGTTTTTCAAAAGCGACTGATGCCACTGGCCCCGGGCCAGACTTATTTCACGGCGCAGCAATTGCAGGAGGGCATTGATTCGCTGAAAGAGCTGGAAGTATTCCCTTCGGGTGTGGGTTGCGTGGCTATAGAAAACCCCGTACGCCGAACAGACGGGCGGATGGTGCCGATGGAGGAGATCAAAAAAATCAGCGCTTATTGCCGTGAAAAAGGAATCGGTCTTCACCTCGATGGCGCCCGGATCTATATGGCATCCGCCTGGTCGGGTCTGCGCATAAAAGAATATGCCGCATATTTCGACACGGTATATATCTCGCTGTACAAATACCTCGGCGCGGGTTCGGGCGCCGTATTATGCGGCGATAAATCCGTCATCGATAAAATGCCGCACCTCATCAAGATACACGGCGGCACCACCTTTAGCGGATGGCCCAATGCCGCGGTGGCGCTTTCAAAGCTGGAAACGATCGAAGACAGCCTGAACGCGGCGGTGGAGCGTTCGGCCGAAGTATTCGCCGGCTTAAACCGGCTGCCCGGTGTTTCGGTCAGGTCGCTCGACGGCGGCACCAATATTTACGAGCTGGAGCTGGATAAAAAAATCGACGGGAAAAAAATGCAGGAAACCCTGAACCGGGATTTCAGGGTGCAGATCCCCCCGCCGAATGAAAAGAACATGGCGCATTTAACGGTTAATGAAACGATCCTGTTGCGCGGGGCGGATTATATTGTGCAGGCATTCGGGAAGGCTATAAAAGGCTAACTGCAAATTGTCGGATTATTGCTAAAAGCAATAAAAAAGAAGTGCAGGACTTGTAGTCCCGCACAGCGCTATGCGAAGCTGAAAGCATCGCATAACAATACATGCATCACTATTTAATCAGGCTCACCGCAGGATCTTTTACCACCTTCGTCCGGCTGCTCACCTCGTACACGACGGTCTTCCCGGTTTTACGGCTGCTGATCCCGAAAAACAGGACTTCGTCGCCCAGCTCATCCGCATTCAGCAGAAAATTCTTGGTGAAGTTTACCGTTTTGATGTTTTCCCGGTACAGGTTGATGCCGTAGCTGTCCGTGACGCTGATGCTGTAATCGTCCTCGCGGGTACTACCGGTGATGCTTAAACGAAAAACAGGGTCATTCCTGATCTGGCCGGCATAGGACAGTTCCACCGCGGGGGCGGGTTTGGCCCCGGTGCTGTCACCCGCATAGGCGGTCCCGGCGAAAAGGGTGATAAAGGCAACGGCAATGAGTCGGTTGTTTCTGATGATCTTATTCATAATTAAAGTTTGTGCCGGCGGGCGCACCCGCAGCGGCCGGGTTAATAATAAGGGCGCTAAAACAATTTCATGGATCGCAACCGGGCAAGCAGGATCGGGGCAAGCGGGAAACAGGCTTTGTTTCGGTATCCGGGAATCGGTTCCCGGTAATGGCGATGCACTATCGCTTTGAGCATGTAAAAATAGCAGGGGCTGTGTTACCCGGCAAAACGACTTGAAGCAGGAAATTGCATGTCCAAATAGGGCAGCAGCACGATAATCGTTTCACTATCAGTGAAATTTATCGGGTATTGACCTTACTGCCAACCAGTTTTCATACATGATTAAACAGGCAATGGCCGGGTTATTTATTTTAAAATGCAGGGAATCAAAGGCCATAAAACAGGTGTTAATCCTTTACTGAAGTCAGTCCTGAAAAAGTTGACCGGCTGTTAAGGCTGACATAAATAAAAACCTTTAGTGCGCTACAACAACCTGATTTACAGGGGACAATTATAGTGTTAGGAAAATACTGATAACCGGATTTGGCAGGGTATAAAAATATATTATCTTCAAGCGGTTCGCTATCGTGACGGAATGGCATAAGTGCTTTTCTGTCAACCAAATGGCTGAAAATTTGTTATAAGCAAATAGTATCGGAACCAGGAAGGGAAAGAAATAAAAAAGGAGATTAAAAATGCCACTTAAAAAGGAAGAAATAATAATCATTGGACCGGAAGAGATCTTTGTCGGGAAGAAGGATGCGCCTGTCACCCTGACGGAATTCGGGGAATATGAAAGCGAGGAATGCGCGAAGGCCAACGAAATCGTCAAACAATTGCTGGAAGATTTTGAGGGCAGGATCCGGTTCCAGTTCAGGCATTTTCCCCTGACCATGATCCACCAGCGGAGCCTGAAAGCGAGCGAGTCGGCCGTTGCCGCCGCGCAGGAGGGCAAGTTCTGGGAAATGCACAATGTGCTTTTTCATAACCGCCGTAACCTCGGCACCACGAGCCTGAAACTACACAGCAAGGAAGCGGGCGTGAAGAATAAGAAATTCCTCGAAGAGCTTGTGAATGGCGTTTATGGCTGGCAGGTGCAGGATGATATTAAAGAAGGCCATAGCCGCGGGATCAAAGAAATCCCCGCCTTTTTTATCAATGATGTTCCCCTGGGACTGAAACCCACATACGCGAATCTTCATGCCGCCATCAGCGCCGCGCTGAAAAAATCGAAAGGCAAAACAGCCGCCAAGACCAAGGCGGGTACAAGGCATAAACAACGCGCATAACCATACTGAAAATAAAAACGGCCCTGTTGTACTTTCAACAGGGCCGTTTTATTTAAAACAGGCTCCAAAAGAAAAACCCTGTCTGCACGCGCAAACAGGGTTTTTGCATTCGTTGAATGTCTGTTACCAGCGGTTGCTGGAGAAAGAAGGCTTCTTAGACCTGTCGGGCCTGTCTTCTTTGGGTTTGGCCACGTTTACCCGGATTGACCGGCCGTCGACCATGGCGCCATCCAGTTCTGCAATGGCTTTCTGGGCCGCTGCATCGTCGCTCATTTCCACGAAACCGAAGCCTTTGCTGCGGTTGGTGTACTTGTCCATAATAACTTTAGCGGAAGTAACTTCACCATATTCGGCGAAATAACTCTGTAAGTCTTCATCCTGCACGGCGAAGCTTAAATTTGAAACATAAATGTTCATGTAAAAAAATTAACGATTAAAAATACTTGAGATGAACAGAAGGGTAAAGAAGACTAACTATTAGCAGAAATGCGTAGCAGATAAGATCGTTCACTTACGAAATGCTGTCGGACTCAAATTAACGGGGCAAAGATAAGCTTAAAACACCAGAATGAGGCATTTAATTTTATCCGTTAACTTTCTTTTATGGATCATCCCGTCTATGATGTAATTGTTGCCGGCGCCGGCTCCATGGGATCGGCGGCCGGTTTTCAGCTGGCGGCGAGAGGTTGCCGGGTACTGTTACTGGAACAATTTGCGCATTCCCCGCATGAGGAAGGTTCGCATGCCGGTCAAACCCGCATCATCCGTAAAGCGTATTTCGAAGACCCGGGTTATGTGCCATTGCTCGAACGGGCTTATGCCGGATGGAAACAACTGGAAGCCATTTCTGGTGAGCAGGTATATTATCAAACCGGGTTATTGTATGCAGGGCCGCAGCAGCACGCGGTGATCCGCGGCGTGCAAAATGCGGCCGAAAAATTTTCCATACCATTAAGCGAGGTCGCTACGCAGGAAAGACAAATCCGGTTTCCTTCGTTTCAGTTTACAAGTGATGATACCATTTTATGGGAACCCCATGCCGGATTTTTACTGCCCGAAAAAAGCATCAGCTTACTGTTGCAGGCGGCGGTTCAAAAGGGGGCCGTCATCAAAACCGCCGAAAAATTCCTGGATTGGAAAAAGGAAAAGGACCTGATCCGGGTGATTACGGACAAAGGCGGTTACCAAACAAAGAAGCTGATCATTACCACCGGCGCCTGGGCAGGCAAAATGCCCGGTCATCAGGACCTGCCTTTGAAAGTAACGCGGCAGGTATTGATTTGGATAAAACCCCGCGATCCCGAACAGTATGGTCCCGGCAATTTTCCCTGCTGGATGATTGCCGTTCCGGGTATCCCCGGCGTTTATTACGGATTCCCCTACCTGTCAGGAGAAAAATTTCCCGGGCCGGCCGGACTGAAATTCGCCTGGCACCACCCGGGTATAGCGACAGACCCCGACCAGGTAAACCGTGAAACCGGGCGTGATGAGTTGCAGGGAATCGTGGAAGGGATCGCATCCCGTTTTCCTGCATTACAGGGAGAAATTGTTATGCATAAAACCTGTTTGTATACCAATACGCCGGATGAAAATTTCATCATCGATTTTATGCCCGGCGCCGGTGGAGATGTGATCATTGCCTGCGGGTTTAGCGGGCACGGTTTTAAATTCGTGCCGGTGGTGGGAGAGATCCTGGCGGATCTTGCGAT
>CAYNSL010000052.1:0-22081 GCA_964399755.1 uncultured Chitinophaga sp.
GTCGTTAGTTAGGAGTCTTGTAGTTCGGAGTTGTTCGTTCGGCAAGAATGGACTCTTTCGTAGAGTCGGGGTTACTTTATGCAGGATTTCCTTTAGATTTTTATTATTAATGCGAGTGGCTAGTGGGGACCCGATAGCTATCGGGTGGCTAGTGGGGCCTTCTAAGTTATTTTCGGTGCGACTCAGCATTCGAATCCTTCCCATATTGAGTATTGATAGTAGATGATTACCGATTGGCCTATTGAACGGAATTGGTGAGTGGCGAGTAGCGAGTGGCTAGTGGCTAGTGGCTAGTGGCTAGTGGCTAGTGGCTAGTGAGGAGTGGGGCCTGCTAAGATATATCAGTTGCAGTGCAGCATTTGACTTCTTCCCGTCTTTATTATTGATAGAAAATGATTACGGATTTGCCAATTGTTTATTGTCTATTGTCTATTGTCTATTGCCTATTGTTTATTGCCTATTGCCTATTGCCCTTTGCCTCACCTCCCGCCGCCCTGATCAGCAATTCAAACCTTTCGCGCATCCATACCGATGCCTCTTTCCATCGAATCAGCGGTAATTGATGTGCGAGCTTTATGAATGGATGAGTTCCGGTCATTTGTTCAAAACGCTTTTTCCCGGTTTTTTCCAGCGGAACATAATTATCATTTTCAAAATGATGCTGCCAGGGATCTTCACTGATACAGATAAAAAATCCATCCCGCCGCAGCTGCCGGTATGCGGATGCCAGGTTTTGTGCAGCCGTTATTTTATAGCTGCCCGATAACTGAAGGGTAATGCTGAAGAAATGACCCCACCAGAAAAGGGTTCTTACCGCGAAAACATTTTCCTGCTCAAAAACGCGGGGATAATCCAGCACGAGATAGGGCAGGCCCCGGTAGTTTTCACCTCTTGATATTTTGGGTGATGATTCCAGCACCGCAGGCTTCAGTTCACCGGGAACTTTCAGAAGCAGATCGCGGTAATCCGTCTGCAAGAGGCCCAGCCAGTCCTGTGTTTTTTTCAGGATCCCGTTCTTTGTTAAAATCCACCCGGCATTGCCGGCCAGTCTGATCTCTGCCTTCGAAAGACTTATTTTTGCCGCATCCATACAATAAAGATAGTGTTCAAAAAACTGGATCAGCTCATCATTAAGTCGTTTATCGGGCCCTTCGTGGCCACTTTTTTCATTACGCTGCTCGTGCTGATCATGCAGTTTTTCTGGCTGTATATCGATGATTTTGTCGGCAAGGGGCTGGATACGAAAATTGTTTTTGAATTCATTCTTTACCAGAGCGCCGTGCTGGTGCCGCTGGCCCTTCCCCTCGCGGTGCTGCTCTCCTCGCTGATGACCTTTGGCAACCTCGGCGAAAGTTTTGAACTGGTGGCCATTAAATCGGCGGGGATCTCGCTGCTGCGGTTCATGCGCCCCCTGTTTTTCGTCAGCCTGCTGATCAGCGGCATCGCCTTCCTGTTTTCCAATTATGTGATACCGGTGGCCAATCTCAAGTCAAGAACCCTGCTGGCCGACATTGTATATGCCAAACCCGCTTTCGATCTGAAAGAAGGCGTGTTCTATGACAAGATCAGCGGTTTTGCGATCAAGGTTGGCAGGAAGGAAGCCGACAGCCTGATCGAAGACATCATCATTTATGAACAGGGCAACCCGCTGCAGGATAATTTTATCATCGCCAGGAGCGGTGTGATGCGGGTGACCGAAAACAAACGCTTTCTCGAATTCAACCTGCGCGACGGCTGGCGTTACCAGGAAAGGGGAAACGCGTATGATACCGCGAATTCGGAATACATCCGCATCGGGTTTAAGGAATTTAAAAAACAGTTTGACCTCAGTTCACTGGGTTTTACCACGCGCACAGCCGACAGCGTGAACCGCAATAACGAACGGATGCTCAGCATGCGGCAATTGAGCAAGGCCATCGATTCGCTGGAAAAAGAGAACCGGAGTTACCGGGAACATACCATCGTGGATAATTTCCGTTCTTTCCGCTTTGCAGCTTTACTGGATTCCGCCTGGGACGGGAAGCCCGCTGTTCTTCCCGCCGGCGTAAAAAACCTGGAAGACATCCTGCCCGATTCCGCCGAGTTGATCGTTAACCAGAATGTAAAAAACATCGCCGGCTCGATCCGGATCAGTGAAGAGACCCTTGACGCGACCATCAAAGCCAAAGAAAAAAACCTGCGCAAACATAAAATCGAATGGCACCGCAAGATCGTCCTCTCCCTGGCCTGCCTGGTTTTATTCCTGATCGGGGCGCCCCTCGGATCCATCATCCGCAAAGGCGGACTGGGCACCCCGCTGATCTTTGCCATCGCTTTCTTCATGCTGTTTTATTTCGCCAGCACCACGGGTGAAAAATCGGCAAGTGAAAACACGCTGACCCCTTTTACGGGTATGTGGCTGGCCACTTTCATCCTCCTGCCCCTGGGTGTATTTCTTACCTACAAAGCCATCCGCGATTCCCGGTTATTCAATAAGGAATGGTATTACCGGGTAACCCGTTTTATCCGTAAAAACCGGGAACAGTAAACATTCCCTGCCAGCCGGATCACCCCCGGATATTGTTCTCCGGCCGCCCCCGTCAACCGTTTACTCAACAGGTATTCCCGTTTACTAAATGGGGATTCTTTGGCGTTTCCGGAAGTTTAATTTGCCCCCGGTTACGGGATGACCCTGCCGGAGGATCCCGGTCTTTTAACGGCAAATTTTCAACCATGCGAAAGATAATACCCCTGCTTTTGATGCTGTACAGCCTGCAGTCAAGCGCACAGCTGGTGATCGACAACGCCACATTTTATATTGGCGCCGGCGCCACGGTAACGGTGCAGGGTAATGTATCCAGCAATACGGATATACAGGGCGGCGGCCTGCTCCTGTTGAAAGGGAGTGCGCTGCAACAGGTGAATATGGGGGGACATTCCATTCCCAACCTGCAACTGGACAATACCAGTAACGCCACCCTGCAGAATTCAGATGCGCGGATCGGCAACAGTCTTTTGTTTACCAACGGTAAATTCACGCTGAATGCCTATTCGCTGCGACTGTCGCCCTCCGCGACCGTTTCGGGGCAGGGCGCTTCGCGTTTTGTGCAGATCAACGGTACGGGACAGCTGGTCAAGGAATTAACGGCGGATATCGCTAATTACGAATTGCCCGTCGGGGAAGGCAACAACTACCGGCCGGCCCTGCTCACTACTAACGGTAACGCATATACGAATGCCAGTGTCGGCATCCGCGTGCTGGGGGCGCCTGCTTCGGACAGGCCACCGATGATCAGCAGCCAGCTGCAAACCAACTGGCCGGTGACCCGCACGGGGATTACCGGGGGATCGGTTTTCCTCTCGGGAAAATACCTCGATCCTACTGATGTGCAGGGCACGGAAACCAATCTCCGCGGTTATTATTTTAACGGCACCGACTGGTCTTCGGCGGGTGAAACGCATGACGCCGCGGTCAATTCGGTGGGAGTGCCTGTTAGCGGTACCGGTGGTGTCGTAACGGGGATGAACAAATTCATCGCCCTCGGCGCCAGGGCTTTCCTGCAGGGCGCCTATGATCCGGCAACAGGACTGATGACCGACAACCTCCGCAGCCTGCCCTTTGGTTCATCCGCGAGTACGGCCAATTTCCCATCCACCGATCCCTACCGCGTATCGCCCTATTCCGCTTCATTCACCCATGTCAATAATACCGGCGTCGAAACGATTCCCAATAGCGGAGTTATAGGAGCGCAGGCCAACCCGGCGGATAATATCGTGGATTGGGTCTTTCTCGAGTTGAGGGATCTCACCGCTTCACCGGGTAATGTCATCCTGCAAACCCGCGCCGCGCTGCTCCAGCGCGACGGCGATATTGTGGATGTGGATGGCATCAGCCCCGTAACTTTTAATAATGTTCCCGACGGCAATTATATTCTCGCCGTCCGTCACCGCAACCATCTCGGGCTTTCGTACAGCCAGATATCCCCGAAACTGGTAACCGAAACAGCCTCGCTGGCCTTTGATCCAAACCGGGTATTTGATTTCCGTACCGAATCCGTCGCCCGCTTATTCGGCAATTCATCCGCCTATACAACGGCGGCGCATCCTGCGCTTATCACGGTCACGCTTTTATGGGGCGGCAACGCCAATATGAATGGCAGCGTGCGGTATACGGGTGGCGGCAACGACAAGGATTTCCTGCTGGTGAATACCCTGGGTAACAATCAATTTAATTTCCTGAACAATAGCTATCACGCGGCGGATGTAAACATGAACAAAACGGTGCGGTATTCGGGAGGGGCCAATGATAAAGATTTTATCCTGGTGACCGTGCTGGGCAATAACCAGTTCAATTTCCGGAACCAGGCATTACCGGATTAAACCGGCTGGTTTTGATTAATAAAATCAAAAAGAAGAAATGATAGTAAAAATTTTTTCCGCTTCAAATAAACTTATCATGAAAAAGATCGCGATGTTGATTTCAGTGGTAGGGTCGGGTCTGACCGCAATGGCGCAACCCCTGATGCAGGCCAGTATCGGCGCCGGTATAACCCCCAACAGGGTAAAGGTCTACATTCGCCCCAATGCCGCGGTGAACGGGCAGATCGCCACGCTTAATATCAACGTAGCCATTCCCTCCGGTATAAACCCCGTTCCCACGCTTTCCATTTCCAATAACCCTTATCCCGGCGCTACTTTCCAGATCAATTTCACTTATACCGAATCCGGATACCGGCATTATAATATCGCCAACCTTACGCCCTTCAACGTGAATATCGCCGCCAATACGGAAACCGAGATCCTGGAACTGGGACTTACCAACGGCACATCAAGTACCACGGTGGCGCTCGTTACACTGCCCGACGGCGGAATAACGACGCCCTTCGCGCTGTTTTATTGCACGGGAGCGGCCGTCTCCAACGGGTCGAACCTGTATTATGCCCGCGGCGGCACCACGGTTAGCAATCATTTCAGTTATACCGCTGACCCCAATTTCGGCAACCCGCCCGGCACCGATATTTCCACGGCAGTGCTCGGTACGCTGGTTTCCCTGCCGGTGAAATGGCTGAGCTTTGACGTGCAGCGTCAAAACGATAATGCCCTCCTGAACTGGAAAGTGACCAATGAAGAGAGCAATAATTTCTACGAAGTACAGCGCAGCCTCAACGGCACCGATTTCGTTCGGCTGGCAACCGTGAACAAAATATCGGCAGGCAGCGTCATCAAAGAATACAATTACACCGACCCCGCCATCAATATGCTGGGCGCGACGGTAATCTATTACCGCCTGAAACAGGTGGATATCGACGGGAAATACAGCTACAGCGAAATCAGGAAACTTAACCTCGGTTTAAAGAGCGATGTGATGACGGTATATCCCAACCCGGTCAGTGACGGGTTCTATGTGGTAATACCCGGCGCCCCCTCTGCACAAAAGCCCGTGAAGTTACTGTTGTCGAATTCCTCCGGGCAGCTGATCCAGTCCAGGGAAATTACCGCCCGGCAGGCCGGAAACTATTATTTCGACATCAAAGGACTTTCACTGGCTTCCGGTATGTATATCCTGCAGATTGTCCGCGAGGGTGAAAGAACGGAAAGCCGTCAACTGCTCATCAGCAAATAGTACATATAGTAACAAAGCAGCAGCATGACCCGGTCATTGGCCGGGTCATGCCCATTCTGTATATTCGGCAGACTAAAACAACCGCTATGAGAATCCTGTTCATCGCCGCTGCTGCCCTGCTGGCTTCCGGTTGCAATTCCAACTCCAAAAAAAATGATCCCAATAAAACCATGGACGATACGGCCCGGATGGACCATCCGCCGGTAACACCCGCCATGGTGATAACGCCTGTAAAAATGACAGCGGCCGATATTCCCGCTGCCATTAAAACCAGGGGAAAATTCAGCGAAGGCTGGAAATGGACCGACAAACTGGGTGAAAATATTTTTTTCACTACGGTCTTTGAATCGCCCGTACAAAAAGATAAATGGGGAGATGAATCGCAGTCGGCCGAATTGTTCGCTTTTCATTATGTAAAATCGGGAACAGGCGATTTTGTGAAGCGCTGGCAGCTCACCGACGGCGAAAAGGACTGCGTTTTCGACCTGACCTGCGATTTTATCAGGGACGCCGCTACGGTAACCGACCTCGACCAGGACGGCATCGCGGAGACCAAAGTGCAATATGCAATGGCCTGCCGCAGCGATGTTTCGCCGGCCTATATGAAGCTGGTGATGCATGAGGATACCGTAAAATATTCCCTTCGGGGAAATATGTGGCTGCCCTGGAGTCCGGATATGAAATACGAAGTGACGGCCGAGAATGTGAACCTGGAAAAAATCCCGAAAACGGATGACGACCTGGATATGCTGGTCAAAAGATCGGGTCGTTATGAAAACGAAAAGGATTTTGCAGGCGCCCCCGCCGTATTCCTGAACTTTGCAAGAACAGAATGGCTGAAGTTTTCCAAAGAAAAATTAGAAGAATAAGTTCCCGCATTTGAAATCCGCGCAACAAAACCTGAAAGTTCAGAAATGGGTGGCAGCGATATCGGTCCTGCTGCTGGCCGTAAAATTCTTTGCCTATTATCTAACCCACTCGGTCGCCATCCTCACCGACGCGCTGGAAAGCATCGTGAATGTAACGGCGGGTTTTATCGGTCTCTACAGTTTATATGTGTCGGCCAAGCCCCGTGATTTTGATCATCCTTACGGACACGGCAAAGCCGAATTCCTGTCGGCGGCCATCGAAGGCACCATGATCGGCACGGCGGGCACGATCATCTTATACAAAGCGATCCAGCACCTGTTGCACCCGGTCGAACTGCATAAGATCGACGAAGGTATCTACCTGGTTGGGGCAACGGCCATCGTGAATTTTATCACGGGTTATTTTTGCCTGCGAACGGGGCAAAAGAATAATTCCATCGCGCTGGTGGCCAGTGGTAAACATCTGCAGACAGATACCTGGTCCACCGTGGGCATCATCGCGGGGCTGTCCCTGTTGTTCTTTACCGGCTGGCGATGGGTGGACAGTGTCGTGGCGCTCGGGTTCGGGGTATTTATCGTATTCACGGGATACCGGATCGTCCGCACTTCCATTGCAGGGATCATGGATGAGGCCGATCTGAAACTGCTGGACCGGATGGTGCACATCCTGAACGCGCACCGGCAGGAAAACTGGGTAGACCTGCACAACCTGCGGGTGATCAAATACGGGAGCGTGCTGCATGTGGACTGCCACCTTACGGTGCCCTGGTACCTCAATGTGCATGAAGCGCACCGCGAGATCGACGCGCTGGCGGAACAGATCAGGACAGCGTTCGGCCAATCGCTCGAGCTATTTGTGCACTCCGACGGCTGTCTTCCTTTTTCCTGCAGGATCTGCAACAAACAGGGTTGCCGGGAAAGGCAGCATGATTTTGTGAAAAGGATTGAATGGACCTTTGAGAATATTTCGAGCAATAAAAAACATGAACTGATTAATTAGAACGCCATGAAAACAGTTACGAAGTGGGTGCAGCATCATGAATTCATCGGGCAACAGGATCAGCATACGGTCAAACTCGACGGTTCCGTGAAAAACGGATTCAGTCCAAAGGCCCTGCTGCTGTCAGGACTGGCCGCCTGCTCGGGGATCGACGTGGTGGACATCCTTGAAAAAATGCGGGTGACTTTTTCCGATTTCCGGATCGATACCGAAGCCGCGCAGACAGAAGAACATCCCAGGGTATTTAAAGATATCCTGCTCACCTATCATATTAAAACAGATCCGGGAAACGAAGATAAGGTCCGCAAGGCGATCGACCTTTCGCTGGAGAAATACTGTGGCGTATCGGCGATGTTGCGCAAGAATTCGCCCATCCGTTACAAGCTGGTCATTGAATAAGACCGTTGTCTTATTGCACTGTTAAATGACTCCCCGCATTAATCGGGCCTCAAAACCGCTTCGGTTTTTTTACTATTTTAGCCCCTCAAAAAAAATAACCATTATGGCATTACGTCTCGGGGATGTGGCCCCCAATTTCAAAGCACAAACGACAGAGGGAGAAATTGATTTTTACGAGTACCTGGGAGATGGCTGGGGCATCCTGTTCTCGCATCCCGCCGATTTTACGCCGGTTTGCACTACCGAACTGGGCCGCACCGCCCTGCTGCAGGAAGAATTTGCCAGGCGAAACGTAAAAGTGATGGCGGTGAGCGTGGATCCCCTCGACAAACATTTTGAATGGAGAAAGGATATCAACGAAACGCAGCATTGTTCGGTTGGATTTCCCATCATCGCCGATGCCGACCGCACCGTGGCAACGCTCTATGACATGATCCACCCCAATGCTTCGGCAACGGCTACCGTCCGCTCGCTGTTCGTGATCGGCCCGGATAAACTGGTAAAACTGATGATCACTTACCCGGCTTCCACCGGTCGCAATTTTTATGAAGTGCTGCGCGTGGTGGATTCGCTGCAGCTTACCGCCCATTACAGCGTGGCCACACCGGCCGACTGGAAAGCGGGTGAAGACGTGATCGTGGTACCGGCTGTTTCAACCGAAGATGCGGTGAAGAAATTCCCCAAAGGCGTGAAAGTGGTGAAACCCTACCTGCGTTATACACCGCAGCCTGATCTTAAATAGAAGAACTTTATCAATATAGAAAGGGTGGCCTATGAACGGCTGCCCTTTTTTCTTTTGGCCAGTTGCTGCAGGGTGGCCCGCAGGTCTTTGGGCAGCGGCGCTTCCAGCTCGAGTAAATGACCGGGGCTGTCTTCCAGCGAAAGTTGAAAAGCGTGCAGGGCCAGCCGGTTCAGTATCGGTCTTTCTTCTTCCTCTTTACGGCTCAGTTTGAATTTTGATTTCAGGGATGAGACCAGCACCGGTTTCCCGTCACCGTACAAACGGTCGCAGACAATAGGGTGACCGGCTTCTTTCATATGCACGCGGATCTGGTGGGTGCGGCCGGTATGGATGCGGAACCGCACCCATGAATACAATCCGAAATCTTCCTGTACTTCATAATCGGTAATGGCTTCTTTGCCCTTTCGGTGCACGATCATCGTGCCATTGCCTGCCGGGTGTTCGGCGATCGGGGCGCTGATCGTTCCTGATTTTTCAGGCAATGATCCCAGCACCAGGCCAAGGTATATTTTTTTGGTCTGCCTGTTTTCAAACTGCTGCGAAAGATGCCGGTGCGCCGTTTCGTTTTTGGCAAAAATGATCAGCCCGCTGGTTTCCCTGTCCAGCCGGTGAACGGTGAAGATCTCCCCGTACTTATCGCGGAGCATTTTTTTCAGCGAGATATCTTTTCCTTCCCGGTCGGGAATGGAGAGCAGGCCGGCGGGTTTGTCGAGCGCCACCCAGTCGTTGGTTTCTGCTATAATAAGTGCATGTACGTTCATCGTAAAAGCCGGGGAATAAGGTCAGGATGCTGTTTTATCAATACAAAATGCCGGGCATGATCCGGTATCTATTTTCCTTTTCCGAAATGTTTCAGGTCCCGCACTTCTTTTTCCGTCAGGAAACGCCATTTCCCCCTTTCCACGTTTTTCTTGGTGAGTCCCGCGAAGATCACGCGGTCGAGTTGTTTCACATCATAGCCCAGTGATTCGAAAATGCGGCGTACGATCCGGTTGCGTCCGCTGTGTATTTCCACGCCCAATTGCGTGTGATCCTTTGCATCGGCATAGGCCAGCACGTCCACCGAAGCGGGTCCGTCCTCCAGTTTCACCCCCGCGAGAATTTTTTCAAAGTCTTTTTTGTCCAGGGGTCTGTCCAGCGTTACATGGTACACTTTCTTCACTTCGTTGCTCGGGTGCGTCAGTTGCTGGGCCAGTTGCCCGTCGTTGGTGATCAGCAGTACGCCCGATGTATTCCGGTCGAGTCGTCCCACGGGATAAACGCGTTCCTGCGTGGCCCGGCCCAGCAGCGAGAGCACGGTCTTTCTGCCGCGGGGGTCGTCGGTGGTGGTGATATAATCCTTGGGTTTGTTGAGTAAGATGTATACAAGATTTTTCGCCAGGAAAATCTTTTTGCCGTTGACGCGGATCTCGTCTTTGCCGGATACTTTATGTCCGGGCTCGGTAATCACGGCCCCGTTTACTTTCACCAGTCCTTTTTTTACGATTGCTGCCGCTTCTCTTCTCGCGGCAACACCCGCGTGCGCGATAAATTTATTCAGCGGCATGATCCCCGGATCCTGGTAACGGATATCGGGTCCTTTTAAGGGAAATGCAGTTGCGGGGCCTGCGGTCCCCGGTTTCGGGTTTCCGGTTCCGGGTTGCTGACTTCTTTTTTTATCAAAAAAAGCTTCCCGTTCTTTTTTCCATTTCCGTTTTTCCTGTTTGAATTGTTCCTTGATCGCGGCGTTGCTTTTCTTTTGGGAGAATTTGCTGAACTGCTGGGGCGTCTTTTTCTTCATGCGGGGTTATTTACTGTTTTACAACAGGAGTGGCGCAAAGATAGGCAAAGGGGAACGGGCCGTAAAAAGCGAACCTCCCGTATGACCGGGAGGTTCGCGGTTCTCCTAAAGAATGGATCGTATTAAATCGTTTCCTTCTTTTCGGGTCTTTTCCCGTCGCGGGGAGGCCCGGATTTTCTTCCTTCCTTCATTTTTTTCAGTTGTTCTTCCGTAAGTATCGATTTGAGGCTTTCGTGCTGGCTTTTCATCAGGTCCCTGATCTGTTCCCTTTTCTTATCCTCGCTCAGGGATTTGTCTTCGCGGATGGCTTTTATTTTTTCACCGGTTTCCTTGCGGCCTTTTTCCAGCCGGGCGGCCTGGTCGTCGGTCAGCCCGAGACGCGTTTTCATCATCTCGCCTCTTTTTTTCATCATCTCTTCATGCCGGGCCTTGCCTTCGGTCTTCATTTTTTCGAGCTGGGCTTTCTGGTCGGTGCTGAGGATGCTTTGCATTTTCTGGTGATGTTCCTTGCGGATGCTCTCCATTTTTTCGCGCCATACTTTCACGGTAAGCTGGTCGCTCTTTTTCAGGTCCTCCATCAACTGGCGGAAGTTCTCTTTCTCCGCCTTGAATTTGGCTTTCTGATCTTCGCTGAGGTTGAGTTGCTGCAGGTCCATGCCATGGTGCTGGCGGAATCCGCCCATGCCTTTATGCATCATCGGGGGATGGTCAGCTTTTCTGTCGGGGATCTCCTGGGCGTTAACGGCGGCGGCCACCGAAAGGGCCAGGAGTGATACGATAATTTTTTTCATGTTTCAGGGTTGTTTTTTAGTATGACGCCAAACGGGCTACAAAACCTTCGGGCCGCAGGTGCCGGCCGGGATCGCCGGTCCGCGACATGAAGCCGCTGAACGCCGGGCTTGTATAAATAAAAGAACAATACTCAGACCCCCGTCCGTCAAACAGGTTTAACCGAAACTAAGAAAATCTTCGTAATATAGGCCTGGCTTACGACCTGCCTGCCTGCCGGCAGACTCCAGACTCCAGACTCCTAACTCCTAACTCTTATTAGCCAGCTGACCGCAGGCCGCATCGATATCCTTTCCGCGGCTCCTGCGCAGGCGCACATTCACCCGGTGTTTTTCGAGGTAGTCCATAAAGGCCTTCACTTTCTCTTCCTGCGGTTTTTCGAAACGGGCGAATTCGATCGGGTTATATTCGATGATATTGATCAGGTCGGCGGGCACTTGCCGGTAGATTTTGATCAGTTCATCGGCGTCCTGCAACGAATCGTTAAAGTTGTTGAAGAGGATATATTCAAAAGTGATCTCGTTCCCGGTCTGTTTGTAAAAATAGTTGAGCGCATCCACCAGGCTCCTGATGTTATTCGTGTCATTGATGGGCATGATCTCATGACGTTTGGCATCATTGGCGGCGTGAAGTGAAAGCGCCAGTTTGAATTTCACCTTGTCGTCGCCCAGTTGCCGGATCCCTTTGGCTACCCCGGCGGTGGAAACGGTGATCCTTCTCGGGCTCATGCCCATGCCTTCCGGGGATGTGATGCGTTCAATGGCTTTCAGCACATTTTTATAATTGAGCAGGGGTTCGCCCATGCCCATAAAAACGATATTGCTCAGTTTCTGCCCGTGCGCTTTCCCGCATTGCCGGTTGATAATGGCCACCTGGTCATAGATCTCATCAAATCCCAGGTTTCTTTTCCGGTCCATATACCCCGTGGCGCAGAACTTACAGCTCAGCGAACAGCCGATCTGGGAAGACACACAGGCCGTGTAGCGCGATACCGTGGGGATCAGCACGCCTTCCACGAGATGACCGTCGTGGGTCTTAAAACGCGTCTTGATCGTGCCGTCGGTTGATTCCTGCACGGTGTCAACGGTCAGCCCGGGTAATTCAAATTCTTCCGCCAGTTTTCGCCGCAGATCCTTGGAGATATTGGTCATCTCGTCGAAATGCTGCACGGCCTTGGTCCAGAGCCATTCGTACACCTGTTTGGCCCTGAATTTTTTTTCTCCGATCTGTTCAAAATAAGTTTCCAGGTCGGCCAGCGATACATGACGGATATTTTTCTTTTGTTCTTTCATCAGCCTGCAAAGATAACCCCCTGTCAGCGATTCATGGGAATTCATGGATATTTGCCAATTGTTAGCCGGGCCGATATACATGAATTAGTACCGGTTTCTGGAATTGTAAAACATATCAATCATTATAAAACCAGCGGATGAATCCTGTATATGTTATTGACGCCCTTCGTACCCCCATTGGCAAATATGGCGGGGCGCTGTCAACCGCCAGGCCCGACGATCTCCTGGCCCATGTATTGAAAGGATTGCTGCGGCGAAATCCTTCGGTTGACATGAATGCGATTGAAGATGTGATCGCCGGTGCGGCCAACCAGGCTGGGGAAGACAACCGTAATGTGGCCAGGATGGCCGCGCTGCTGGCGGGATTCCCCGTTACGGTGGCGGGGAATACGGTGAACCGTCTTTGCGCTTCGGGCTTACAGGCGGTGATGGATGCGGCCCGACAGGTGAAATGCGGAGACGCGGAACTGATCATCGCGGGCGGTGTGGAGAGCATGACCCGGGCTCCCTTTGTGGTAGCCAAGCAGGCGGAGGCATTCGGGCGCGCCGCCGAGATGTTTGACACGACCATGGGCTGGCGGTTTATCAATAAAAACCTCGCCGCGTTATATCATCCCTTTACGATGGGCGAAACGGCGGAAAATGTGGCCCGGCAATGGAAGATCGGCAGGGAAGAACAGGACCGGTTCGCGCTGGCTTCGCAGCAAAAATATTTTGCGGCCAAAACCGCGGGGAAATGGAAAGCAGAGATCCTTGCCGTTGATGTGCAGCGGGGAAAAGAAAAATACATATTTGAAAACGATGAACATCCCCGGGAAACATCCCTGGAAAAACTGGCGGCCCTGAAACCCGCTTTTATCAAAGACGGTACGGTAACGGCCGGAAATTCTTCCGGAATCAACGACGGCGCGGCGGCCCTCCTGCTGGCAGGCGAAAATGCCGTCAGAAAATACGGATTACAACCCATGGCAAGGGTCGTATCAATGGCGGTGGCAGGTGTTGATCCCGCCATCATGGGTATCGGCCCCGTTCCGGCCACGCAGAAGGCCCTGCATCGGGCCGGCTTGAAGATAGCTGATATAGGCAGGGTAGAACTGAATGAAGCCTTTGCTTCGCAATCCATTGCCTGCATCCGTAACCTGAACCTGGATGAAAAAACCGTAAATGTGAACGGGGGCGCCATTGCCATGGGTCACCCCCTGGGTTGCAGCGGGGCTAGGATCTCGGCCACCCTTTTACACGAAATGAAAAGGGAAAAAATAAAATACGGACTGGCCACCATGTGCGTGGGCGTGGGACAGGGCGCGGCCGTGATTTATGAAAATTTGTAATGTAAACGATAGCTGCGAGTAACCTTTTGCCGTAATTTCCGTTACAATTCAAAAACCACAGGCTATGAAAAAAATCTGCTTATTTGTTATGACGATCCTTTGCCTGGCGACGGCCCGGGCGCAAACCGATTCCCTGAAGGAATATACCGGTAAATACAAATTTCCTGATGGCAGCGTGGTAACCGAAATAAGCGTGGTGCTGGAAAATGGTGGTTTAACCGCCTCCTCTGTGATGGGCAGCACTGAACTTAAAAAAACGGATACCAAAGACGTATTTGATATTGTCGCTTATTCCGGCGTGGCCACTTTTAAAAGAAATGCCGAAGGCAAACTGACCAGCCTGCGGGTGCAGGTCCAGGATATAGATATGGAAGGAACAAAAACGGAAGAAGGAACATTATGGCTGCGCAGGAGCATGGCGTTCCCGGAAAACCGGAGATAAACAAAACAAAAATCAAAGGAAAGGCCGTCCGGATCCCGGGCGGTTTTTTATTGAAAATGGAATTCTGGGAGTTTAACCGCCGGCAGGTTTTGCTGTTCACCGCTGGCCAGGTTTTTCAGGTTGCAGGAATTATCCAGTAATTCCTTTTCGCCGATAATGACCACCCAGGGAATATTTTTCTTTTCCGCGTACCTGAATTGCTTATCGAATTTAGCGGGTTCATGGAATAATTCGCAGCGAACCCCCTTTTGCCGCAGTTCCTGCATCAGCGCGAACGATTTTTTACTTTCCGCGTCTCCCAGGTTGAAGAATAAAACCCGGGTGCCGGTATGCACAGCGGCCGGGAACAGGTTGAGTTCTTCCATTACATCGTAGATCCTGTCGACCCCAAACGAAATACCCACGCCCGGGATACCGGGAACTCCGAAAAGCCCGGTCAGGTCGTCATATCGTCCGCCGCCGCCGATGCTGCCAATATTCACTTCAGCCGGTGCCCTGGCTTCAAATATGGTACCCGTATAATAATTAAGACCGCGGGCAAGGGTGGGGTCGAGCTGGATGCCGGATGCCGGAAACCCGATGCCGGATAGGATGAACTGCAGATCGGCGATCCCCTGTTGTCCGGATTCCGTGGATCCCAACAGGCCGGTTAAGCCCTGTATTTTTTCTTCATTGGTTCCGGTGATGGCGAGATATTTCTCAATCATTGATACCTGTTCTTTTTTCAGACCGCGTTGCAGCAATTCCGCAAATACTTTTTCCGGTCCGGTTTTATCGAGTTTGTCGATGGCCACGGTAATATCGGTCATTTTATCGCGGCCGCCGCAAACCTCCGCCAGCGCGGCCAGGATTTTGCGGTGGTTGATCCTGACGGCTGAATTTTTCAGTCCCAGCCGCGCAAATACTTCGAGGTAGATGCCCGCAAGTTCAATTTCGTTGAGCAGGGAATGGCTCCCCACCACGTCGGCATCGCACTGGTAAAATTCGCGGTAACGGCCTTTTTGCGGCCGGTCGGCGCGCCAGACCGGCTGCACCTGGTAGCGTTTATACGGGAACGTTAGTTGCTGGTGATGCATCGCCACGTAACGGGCGAAGGGGATGGTGAGATCGTATTTCAGGGCTCTTTCGGTAATGCCTTTGCTGTTTTTTCCCTGCAGTATTTTTTCAAAATCCTCCCTCACCTGTTTTTCTTTTGCGGGATTGTCGAGTCCGTTGTTCAGGATCTTAAAAACCAGTTTGTCGCCTTCTTCCCCGTACTTGCCCAGCAGGGTGTCCAGGTTTTCCATCGCGGGCGTTTCCAGCGGCTGGAAACCGTACAATTCGAATACCGCCCTGATCGTATTGAAAATATAATTGCGCTTGCGGACCACATCCGGTCCGAAATCCCTGGTGCCCTGAGGTAAAGAAGGTTTGGTCATAACAGTCAGATCGGTCACATGCGTCAAATGTAGTTACTTGACCATGGAAAGCGGAGGGTTCTCCACTGAAAATTTTTTGATGATGGCTTCGCAGGCTTTTTCGATCAGTTGAAAGGCTTCATGGTATCCCGGTTCGGGACCATACCAGGGGTCGGGTACATCAAGGTTCCGGCCCGGGTAAAGTTCGTTCATCAGCAATTCAATTTTGGACGGATCGAACCGGTCGCGCGAGATGCGTTTGATTTCCGCCAGCACGTCTCCGGCCAGCGCGTAGATCCTGTCGTAATTCAGAAAATCATCCGCGGTAAACCGACGGGCCCTTTGCCGGCTGATATCGATTCCGTGCAGCTTCGCCACTTTCTGTGAAAGCGGGTGGGGCGCATCCCCGGTATGATAATGATTGGTGCCGGCGCTTTCCACGCTCCAGGATAATCCCGCTTTAAAAGCCCTGTCCTGCAGGATTCCCTCCGCCAGCGGACTGCGACAGATATTACCGAGGCAGACCATTAAGATTTTCATGCGGCAAAGATAGGCAGGGAGAAATTTAGGTATTGCCCGGTTTTAGAGAAATCAACCAGCAACCAGTATACAGTAAACAGTAAACAGTATACAGTAAACAGTAACGAGTAACCAGCAACCAGCCACCAGCCACCAGCCACCAGCAACCAGCCCCCAGCATCCAGCCACCAGCATCCTCCCCTTTAAGCATCTCTTACCATTCAGCCACTATGGATTTGAATCAGGTCCGCATCTTATTAGCAAATACGCACCATGACAAACTATGAAATTCTCCGTGCCAGCCTGCTCGACATATTGTTCGAGCGACGGAATAAAGCTTATGGAGCCTATGCCTTAAGAAAAAATTATCATAAAAGGCTGTGGGTCTCCCTTGCAGCCGGTCTTTTCCTGGCTGTCCTGTTTACCGGTATCGTTTTGAACGGGAAAAAGAAAACAGCGGCAACGGCCCGCCCGCTTGCGCAGGCCATTGAGATAAGGCAGATCGTGATCCCCGCCGTGAAGATCAAAGAACCGGAGCCGCCCAAACAAACGGCGCGGCAGAAACCCGCCCCGAAAATTGCGCAGGTGAAATTCACCAGTAAACTCGAGATCAAAAAAGATAAACTGGTCGTTGATAAAGTTCCGGCTGTTGATGAACTCGCCGGTAAAAAAACGGGTGATATGACCATTACCGGCAAGCCCGATGATGGAAAAATGCCCGAAAAACAAACGGATCCTGTGCCCGGTACCGGCACGGGTCCTTCGGAACCGGTATCTGATTTCAAACCCATCGAAAGGGATCCCGAATTTCCCGGCGGCCCCGGCGCCCTGCAGCAATTTTTACTGAATAATCTCCATACCCCCGACGAAATGGAGGCCGGCGAGAAAAAACTGGTACAGGTAAAATTCAAAGTGGGCGCCGACGGATCCGTGAGTGGTTTCGAATTCCTGGCGAGCGGCGGACCCGATTTTGACAAGGAAGTGGTCAGGGTATTTAAAAAAATGCCCCGCTGGATTCCCGCTTACCAGAACGGGATGAATGTGCCGGTGAGTTATATCATTCCCGTCACATTTATCGGCCCGGAATAACAAAATTTTTCTAATTTGCTCCGCACACCGGTCCCTGGCAAGCCTCTCGCCAGGGACGATTTTTCGGTCGGCGGGGCAATCGTAAAAAGAAAACCGCAACGATGTTTGAAGAGTACGAAAAAAAGAAGCGGAAGCAGGTCTCGCTGATGAAATCCCTGATGGACTATGGCATGGGGATCATCATTTTACTGCTGGGTGTTTTCTTTTTCTTTCGCGGCAAATTCGATATGGCCTTCAACAAGACCTTTCCCCCCGACGATATTGACAAAATGCTCGGGGCCGTTTGCATGCTCTACGGCGCCTGGCGGATCTACAGGGGGTACAGGAAAAATTATTTCAGATGAAAAATCTCTTCCTGCCGGAAAGCCGCAGTTCTTTAATCGTATGCGTGGCCCTTCTCTTCCTGCTGGCGGGATGCAAGTCCTTCCGTGACCAGCGGGATGAATTGCCGGATAACCGCGACAAGGGCACGATCCACGTCAGTGCAGACGAGTCGTTCAAGCCCATCATCGACGAACACGTGAAAGTATACGAATCACAACACCCCAAAACCCGGATCGATGTGGTATACAAGCCGGAAGCGGAGTGTATGAAAGACCTCCTGCTCGACAGCGTGCGGATGGTGATCGGAACCCGTCTTTGCAATGAGTATGAACGGGCTTATATCGTTGATACGCTGAAAAAAGCGCCGCTGGGCATGACCATCGCCCTCGACGCCATCGTGGTGATCGTACACCCTTCTTCACCCGACACGCTGTTTACGATGGAACAGCTCAGGGAGGTGCTGAACGGGACTTTTAAGAAAAATTTAATACCGGTATTTGACGGGGTAAAAGCAACCAGTACCGTACGTTTTATCATCGATTCTGTATTGCGCGGCGACTCGCTGACTCCCAACGCGATGGCGGCCCGCAGCAGCGAAGGGGTGATTGATTATGTCTCTAAAAACCCGGGTGTGATCGGTTTTATCGGGGTTAGCTGGATCGGGAACCCCGAGGATACCGCCCAGCTCAGTTTTTTGAAAAAAGTTAAGATAGCGGCCCTGGAAAGCACGGATATGCCAGGATCATATGTTAAAGCTTATCAGGCAAACATTTACTTAAAACGATACCCTATGGTACGGGATTTGGTTTATATACTGAAAGAGAACTACCGCGGACTCGGAACGGCCTTCGCCAATTTCATGAGCGGTGAGATCGGGCAGCTGATCTTCCGCAGGGCGTACCTGGTACCGGCACAAAAAAATTTCGGCATCAGGCCGGTGCGGCTGAGAGAGTGAAAGAAGTAGTTAGCTATATTTACAACTTTTAAAGGAACGTAAAATGAAGAAAACCACGACAGCCATTTTAGTTTCCGGATTATTGATGATAACCGGGCTACAGGCACAGACCCTGCAGGAGGGCATGAACCACCTCTATGCGGGGAGACCCAAAAGCGCGATCGGCGTTTTTGAAAAATTACTCGCCGTCAATCCCAATAATATTGAAGCAAATTATTGGTTGGGCCAGGCTTACCTGGAAAACGATGAGATCATGGGCGCCCGCCGCGCAACCGCGAAGAATCACTACGAAAAGGCCGCGCAGGCCAGTAATGGTGCGCCGCTGATCCAGGTGGGGCTGGGGCATATCGAACTGCTGGAAAACAAAGTGAATGAAGCGCGCCAGCATTTTGAATCGGCCCTGACAATGACACGCGGAAAAAAAGGCGACGATCCTATCATTGAAACGGCGATCGGCCGCGCCATCACCGATTCCAAAACCGGTGATTACAGCTATGCCGTCAGGCTGCTGGAAGATGCCGCCTCCAAAGACCCGAAGAACACGGAAACATTATTGCAGCTGGGTAATGCTTACCGCAAGGCCGGGCAGGGCAGCGGTGGCGGACAGGCTTATACAACCTACCTCAAAGCATTGCAGGTAAACCCCAATTTTTCGGTTGCCAATCTCCGGCTGGCACAGCTTTTCCAGTCGCAGAAGAATGCTGACCTTGTACTTCAATACCTGAATGATGCCATTACCAAAGATCCCAAGTTCACCGTGGGATATTATGAGTTATTCTATTATTATTTCAACCAGGGTAAATTCCCGGAAGCCGAAGAGCAGCTGAAGAAATACATCGACAGCAAATTGCCCGAAGTGGATGTGCAGGACCAATATCTTTACGCGCAGCTCTGCTGGGTGCGTAAAAATTTCGATTGCGCCGTTTCCAAAGCGGATGCGGTGGTTACCGCCATGGGCGAGAACACCAAGCCCAAAGTGTACCGGTTGATGGCCGATGCGTATTTCCAGAAAGGGGATTACACGAACGCCAAGAAATACAGCGACCAGTTCTTTTTAAAAAAGAACCCGGATGACATCACGCTTTACGATTTTCAGCTCAGGGCCGATATTCTCGGAAAAACAGGCGGCACGACCGAAGAGATCTTCAATACCTATATGCAGGGCGCTGACATCGACACCCTGGCAGCGCTCAAAGTGGACCTGCTGAAGAAAGGCGTCGCTTATTTTAAGGAAAATAAATTGAGGGATATCGAAGCGCAGCTGATCCAGAAAATCATACAGCTGAAAACGAAACCCATCATCAATGATTATTTCGACCTCACCCTGGCCTATTATTTCAGCGGTAATTACGGGAAATCGAGGGATATGGCGCTGGTGATGAAAGAAAAATTCCCCGAAGAAGTGTATGGGTTCGACTGGGCCTTCAAGAACGCGACCATGGTGGATACCCTCCGCCAGGACAGCATCGCCGTTCCCGACGCGCTCAGCCTCTATGAGTTCGCCCAGAAGGACACGAATAAGTTCAAAAAACAATATATCAGTTCGGTCCGCTACCTCGCCGCTTTCTATATCAATAAAGCGAAAGACAAGGATAAATCCCTTGAATACTTCCGCAAATGGCTGGCTGCCGATACCGCCAACGGAGCCATGATCCAGCAGTATATCGACCAGATCGAGAAAATGCAGACCAAACCCGGCACTAAACCCGCAACGGGCGCAAACCCCAAGGGCACCGGCAAAACAAAAGCGCCGGCGGAAAAACCGGTGACGACAAAATCTAAAAATACCACGTCCATCCCCATTAAGGCGGTGGCGAAACGGTGATAACTCGGTTTTCTTCTTTTACGATTGAAAGTCCCCTGCTGTCGTGGCGGGGGATTTTTTTATGATTTCCGGCGAACAATCGCGGTTTTGTTGAACGTTGAACAAATTTTTCGCATATCCCCGTTCTTTTTTTCTTTATTCCCCCTGAGAAGCACTCGGGCCTGTAAAAGAATCAGGTCGCCAACCTGTTCCAATCCGAGGTAATTTCAGGTCACCACCTTATTTTTGCCGCCGGAACAAAGGCTTATGATCCACTTATTGCAATCCGGGTTGAACAGCGCAGATGCCGGCTCTTACCTGCCGGTAGCCATTCAGGTGATCTTCGCGGTTGGACTGGTGGCCTTCCTGATGGTCCTCACGCACCTGCTCGGGCCCAAACGAAAGACCCAGGATAAATTACAGAATTTTACCAGCGGTATCGAAAGCCATGGCGATGCCCGGCATCCGATGGCGATCAAATATTTCCTGACCGCCATCCTGTTTGTGCTCTTCGATGTGGAAGTGATCTTTTTTTATCCCTATGCCGTGAACTTTAAAGGACTCGGCTGGGATGGGTTCTGGGCCGTACTGATGTTTGTCGGTTTCTTCCTCTGCGGATTTATATATATCATAAAAAGAGGAGCTTTGAAATGGGAAGACTGAGGAAGAATGTTGAACGCTGAATTTTAAATGATAAATTAAAAAGCACCGATCAATAATTTTCGACGCATAAGCTTATGACTTCATTTAACATTTAGCCTTTAAAATTTAAAATGAATTATATGTCCCGTCCGGTATCATATAACCTCGTACAAAAGCCGCTGGTCAGCGATATCAGCATGGCAGAAATGCCCGAGGGTCACCAGGGCGAGGGCTTCTTCGCCACTTCCCTGAATAAAGTGATCGGGCTGGCCCGGAAAAACTCCATCTGGCCGCTTCCCTTTGCCACATCCTGCTGCGGAATCGAATTCATGGCCACGATGGGTTCGCATTATGACCTGGGTCGTTTTGGCTCGGAACGCGTCGGCTTTTCGCCGCGGCAATGCGACCTGCTGATGGTGATGGGGACCATCGCCAAGAAAATGGGACCGGTGGTGAAACAGGTGTACCTGCAGATGGCCGAACCCCGCTGGGTGATGGCCGTGGGCGCCTGCGCCAGCAGCGGCGGGATCTTTGATACCTACAGCGTGCTGCAGGGCATCGACCAGGTAGTGCCGGTGGATGTTTATGTTCCCGGTTGCCCGCCACGCCCCGAAGCGATCATCGACGGGTTGCTGCGGATCCAGGACCTCGTGGGCAAGGAAAGCCTGCGCAGAAGGAACGGGGAAAAATATAAAGGGCTTCTTGAGAGTTACGGAATACAATAAGCATGGCATTGACGTATGAACATATCCGGCAGCGATTGACCGACAAATTCGGGGAACAGGTTTCCGGTTTTGAAGAAACGTTCGGGATGCTGCAGTTTGAAGCCCCGAAAGAATTGAACCTGAAAGTGCTTAATTTTTTATACGACGACGCAGAACTGAAGTTCAGGTTTATGACGGATCTCTGCGCCGTGCATTACCCCGATAATAAGGGGAGAGAACTGGCGGTGGTCTATCACCTGCATAACCTGGAAGACAATATACGCCTCCGTTTCAAAGTATTTACCGACATCAGCCAGCCCGATGTGTATACCGCTTCGGGATTGTTTTCCGCCGCTAACTGGATGGAGCGGGAGACCTATGATTTTTTCGGGGTGAATTTT
>CAYNSL010000053.1:0-6255 GCA_964399755.1 uncultured Chitinophaga sp.
CCCTTATCTTTTATCTGTCATACGCAGGATCTTTGCAAAAATATAAACCACTATACACTTTCAACATCCCAAAACTTTTATCTGTCATACTCAGGGTCTTTGCAAAAAAAAACAAACCGCTATACACTTTCAACCACCCAAGTTTTTATCTCTCAAAACTCTTTCACATACCTCACCCCCACCCTCCCCCTGAACCCCGTGATCGGGGCCTGGAGCTTGGTGATACCGATATCGATCTTTTTTATCCGGGGAAATGCCTGGTGGATCGACTGGGCGATTTCGGTGACCAGGGTTTCGAGCAGTTCCCGCGGGTTCTTCATTTCTTCCTGCAGCAGCTGATAGAGTTTGACGTAGTCAATCGTTTCTTCCGGGGCCGTAACTTTTTCCGGGGGGGGATAGGAGACATCGAGGTTCACTTCGAATTCATTGCCCGTCTTTTTTTCTTCGGGGTACAGGCCGTGGTAGCCAAAAAAACGAAGTTGTTTCAGTTCGATGGTCAGCCAGCCGTTCATAATTATTATTTAGTGAATGCCCTGGGCGCCCAGCCAGCGTTCCGCATCGAGGGCCGCCATGCAGCCGCTTCCCGCCGCGGTTACAGCCTGGCGGTAGGTTTTATCCTGCACATCGCCGGCGGCGAAAACGCCTTCCACATTGGTGCGGGAACTGCCCGGCACCGTGAGGATATATCCGGCTTCATCCATATCGATCGCCCCCCTGAATATGTCAGAATTGGGCTGGTGCCCGATGGCGACAAAGAAACCGCTGACAGGCACTTCCTGTTTCTCCCCGGTCTTGTTATTCCTGAGCCTCACCGCGGTCACATTTTTTTCACCCAGTACTTCCTCGGTTTCCGTATTCCAGTATACTTTGATATTGGGCGTTTTCAATACGCGGTCCTGCATCACTTTGCTGGCGCGCATGGCATCTTTTCTCACGATCATATGCACGTTGCTGCAGAGCTTGGAGAGATATAATGCTTCTTCCGCCGCCGTATCGCCCGCGCCGACGATCGCCACTTCCTTGCCCCGGAAGAAAAATCCGTCGCAAACCGCGCAGGCGCTTACCCCGTAACCGTTCAGCCGTTGTTCGCTTTCCAGTCCCAGCCATTTGGCCGATGCGCCGGTAGCGATGATCACTGAATCGGCCCCGATCCATTTCTCATCATCGATCAGCACTTTAAAGGGGCGCGAAGAAAAATCCACTTTAGTGGCCAGCCCGTAACGGATATCAGCGCCCATCCTTGAGGCCTGCTTTTCAAAATCAACCATCATATCGGGACCCTGCACACCATCGGGGTAACCCGGGTAATTCTCCACTTCGGTGGTAATGGTGAGTTGCCCGCCGGGCTGGATGCCCTGGTATAAGACGGGTTTCAGGTTGGCCCGGGCCGCATAGATCGCGGCGGTATAACCGGCGGGACCGGATCCGATGATAAGGCAATGCACCTGTTCTGTTGTTTCCATGCTTTCGGCTGGTTTGATTCCCTCGCGGGAGCGGTAAAATTAATGGTTAATCGTCAATCGTGGAGGTCCTCAGCGCGACACTAAAACCAATTGTTCTGTTTATTGCGGTATGATGATCGTGCGGTATTGCGCCGCGTAGCCGCCGAAATAACCGAGCGCCCCGCCGCTGATATTGCCCAGCACGCGGGTGGGTGAGGCAAAGGGATTGCCCACGCTGGCGTAAGTGAACTCCATCGTACGCCAGAAATCAAACGTGTTTTTATCAATATTGCAGAGTTTGAGCGTAACCGTATCGCCGCGGTCGAAGAAACTGTAACCGCTGGTCTGGCTGTAATTCCGGTCCACACCCCGCTCCACCTGCACTTCATAACTGCTGCCATCGATGATCTGGTCGTCGTACACCGAATTCAGACCGGGGTAAAACGGCTCGCTGTTCCGTTTGGTAAAATAGCGGATATAGTCGCCGAATCCCGGCCGGTCGTAGGCACGGACCATCAGCGCCACTTTACCGGTCGGGTTGCCCGCGGGTGCGGGTTTCCAGAACAGGGAATCGATGCGTCGCGTTGTATCGGGTATCCGGGTGAGGGCCCGGTATTCCTTTCCGTCAACGAGGATCTGCAGGGAGTAGCCCCTGTCGAGCTCCCCCCTGAAATAATTGGAAGGTATACCCGCATCAGAAGAATAATAATAAAAAAAGTTCCCGCCGCCGATGGGTGCGCTGTATTCCCGGAGCTGCTGCGTTTTGGCTCCGTTCGAGACAAAGATCTCCGCCCCGTGCACAAAACTGCCTACCAGCTGCGAACGGTCAATACTGGAAAAATAATTCAGGCTTTTGGTCAGGTAAACTACAGGCTCCTGCCCGTTTTCGATGGTCGCTTCCACCACCAGTTTGGGTTCGGTCTGGTCCAGTTTGAATACTACCGTTTTCTCGCAGGCTGTTAATAGCAGCAGAAACAGGAATGCAGGTATGAATTTTCTGATCATCGTTGCTGCAAAATTAACCACCGGCAGGGAAAAAGGTTGGGAATATTTGGAAGTGATGCTGACGTTTATTTTGGGGCGGGGAGTTGTTAGAGGTGAATGCTTCGCTATGCTCGCAATGACGACATAAAACAACAATCCCGATGCAGGCATCGGGACTGTTCATACTTAAAACCCAATATGAATATGATTAACCAAGGTAGGCTTTCAGGGCACTGCTGTACCTGGCTTTCTGGAGGCGTTTGATGGCCCTTTCCTTGATCTGGCGGATACGCTCTTTCGTCAGGTCGTATTTCTGCCCGATCTGTTCGATGGTCACGCCGTTCTCCCCGTCGAGCCCGAAATAGGCGTTCACGATCTCGGCTTCGCGGGGGCTCAGTGATTTCAGCACGCGGCGGATTTCGTTGCGCAGCGAATCCTTCATCACGTCGTCATCGGTATCGTCGCTGCCTTCGAGCAGGTCGCCCATGGCCACGTCTTCGGCCTCGTGCACGGGGGCGTCGAGGGAAGTATGGCGGGTATTGCTCTGGAAAATATTATTGATCTCGGTTTCGCTCATCTCCAGTAATTCGGCCAGCTCTTCGGTCGAAGGCTCGCGTTCGTGTTCCTGTTCGAAAGCCATGTAAGCCTTATTGGCTTTGTTGTAAGTGCCGATCTTATTTTGGGGAAGACGAACCAGACGGCCCTGTTCGGCCAGCGCCTGCAGGATGGACTGACGGATCCACCACACGGCATAGGAAATGAATTTGAAACCTTTTGTTTCATCGAAACGTTGCGCCGCCTTGATCAGGCCGAGGTTACCCTCGTTGATCAGGTCGCTCAGCGACAGGCCCTGGTGCTGGTATTGCTTGGCTACAGACACCACAAAACGCAGGTTGGCCTGTACCAGTTTATCCAAAGCACGCTGGGAGTCTACCGGATTCCTGTTGAACATCTTGATACGCTGGGCAAGGGTCGTTTCCTCTTCCGGCGTGATCATCGGAATCTTCGAGATCTCCTGTAAGTACTTCTCAACTGCCTGCGAATCACGGTTGGTGATCTGGGTAGCAATTTTGAGCTGCCGCATAACTAAAAAGGTTTAAATAACAACGAATAATAGACAGTCTTTGTTTGCAGGGTGTTGCAAATGGATAGTTAATTGCAAGTATGAATTTACCGTCCCGGACCGTCTGCAAAAATACCAAATATCCCTGGTATCTCATAGCGAATGGCCCGAAAAATTACCAACAACCGCAAGCGCAACTGACTCAAGCAGTCATATCAGCCAAAAACCGCGCCAGTCAAGGGTTTTGGGTTTTCAACATTTGTGTATAACCGAAGATCAGTTTCCTGTAGCCGGCGTATTTCGAACTGTTCCTTTGCCCCCTGCCCTGCGGATCAGAACAATCCAGAGGAGTAAACCGCCGAGAATAAGCAAACTGGATATCAATTCGGCCTGTGTTGGATGAAAACCAAAGATGTCAAGCCGGTTATTCACCCTGATCTTTTCGACCAGGAACCGCTCAATACCGTTCAGCATCAGGTAAAAAGCGAAAAGGGTACCCGGTACTTTGAATCTTTTACGTAATGACCAGATAAGGAGGAAAATCAGGAAACAGGCCAGCACCTCGTATAACGCCGTGGGATAAACGCCGAATTCAAGCTGGTTACAATATTTGGGTTCGGTGCAGCCCGGGATGGGAATGCCGGCTTCGTTTACATTATGCGGGTAATTATAAGACCAGAGCCAGTCGGGCAGAAATCCCGGTTTGCCGGCAAGATAACTCCTGATGCCCCAGTCACCGTCGCCCGCCACATGGCAACCGATCCGTCCGATGGAATATGCCAGCATCAGGGCCGGAGCCGCTGCGTCGTTCAGGTACCAGAAACCGATCCTGTGTTTTTTGGCATACCACCAGATGGCAAGCGCCGCGCAGATCAAACCACCGTACCAGGTAAGCCCCGAAGGGGAAAAAAGGTATGAGGAAGGGTCCTTTACAAACCCGCTCCAGTTCTCGAATATGTCGAATATCTTGGCGCCGACCAGCCCGAATACCAGTGCGATGATCGTGATCTCCCCTACCCGGTCATGCGGCCAGATCCGGATGGTTCTTTTCTCTGGTTTGGCCAGTTTCTGTTTGTGCTTATCCCACCACTTCAATCCCGCAAATAAAAGCCCCAGCAGGATGCCCGCGGGCCAGCTGCCAAGGGTGGAAAATATAAAAGCCTGCGGATCCTCGGTTGCAGTACTTTTCATAATAAAGAGGGCAACTATCTTGTAACCAAGCAAAAAGCCCAATAAAAAATTCAGCAAAATCTCGGTTAAGGTGGCGGGTTGTCCCACCATCACCTGTATTTCCGTAGGCTGAAATAAGCCCTGCTTGCTTTTACGCCTGAGTTCGGCCGCCAGCAGTACCGCCGCGATGATAAACGCGATCGCCACAAAAAAACCGAAGGAATTTACAAATCGGAGAAACTTCCAGTCTACACCAAACAGATCCTTGAATGCGTAATAGAGGTTGGGATACATGCAGTTGATTAATAAGGGCGAATATACTAAAGAAAGTTTCGGGTTACGTGTTTCGGGTAAATGGTTATACCCCGCACCCGGAACTTTCTTTCCGTTTGATTATGCCCTCTTATATCTTCTGGGGCCGGTCAGTTGCAAAACTGGTCGAATGCGCTGATCAGGTTCTGGGCGATGACCTGCGGGGGGCGTCCTTCGATCATATGCCGCTCTACAAAATGGACCAGCTGGCCGTTTTTGAACAGGGCGATCGAGGGAGAGGAAGGCGGGTAAGGCAGGAGGTGTTCCCTTAGTTTTTTCACCGCTTCAATATCAAATCCGGCAAAACTGGTAGCGAGGAAATCGGGCTTTTTGGAGGCGTTGGCCACGGCCATCAGCACCCCCGGGCGGGCGGTACCGGCGGAACAGCCGCAAACAGAATTAATCATAACGAGCGTGGTGCCTTCCTTCGACAGCTGGTCTTCCACTTCACCGGAGGTAAGCAGTTCGTTAAAGCCGTTGTCGGTCAGTTCTTCTTTCATGGGTAAGACGATCTCTTCGGGATACATAGTCGATTTTTTAATGAAACGCAAATTTAGATAAAATGTTCAAGGCGGAAGGGAGACCGGCCCCCGCGTTGAAATTCTGTCAGGAAAAATTCCAGATTTCGGAAATTCTGTCCCCGGTTTGCCTGGAAAAAGGCAGGAACTGACAGTTTTTTCACCCGGTTTCCGGGCTGGAACGCTATTTGAAAACTGTAATCCGTTGGTAAAAATTTTTAAACCCTAAAACAAAATAACTATGCTACACGTAAAACTGAACAGGAGACCCGCCCTGAGGGGACTTGACAATTTTATGGACAGCTTTCTGAACGAATGGCCTGCCGTCTTTAACAATGATTTTAACGTATCCGACGCGAAGGCCGGCGTTCCGGTTAACGTCAAAGAAACAGCAACGGGTTACGAACTTGAAGTAGTGGCCCCCGGATTTGACAAAACGGATTTCAACATCAGCCTGGAGCAGGATCTGCTGACCATCTCGGCAGAAAGGAAAAATGAAGTGAAGGAAGAAAAGGAAGTCGAAGGAAATGAAAAACTGATCCGCCGGGAGTACAGCTTCCGCTCATTTAAGAGAAGTTTCACAGTAGATGAAAAGATCGACGCAACGAACATCGCGGCGACTTACGTCAATGGAGTGCTGACATTAAACCTTCCGAAGAAAACGGAAGTCAAACCCGCAGCAACGACAATTTCAGTGAACTAAGTTCTTATCATAAAGATTTTCTCATAAGCAGTTGGTTTTGGTTTAAACCCTCCGTGTCTACGG
>CAYNSL010000053.1:6355-16876 GCA_964399755.1 uncultured Chitinophaga sp.
ACCGTTTCAAACCGGATCCTTTCATCGGCATTACCGGGCGTTTCCTTCCGGATAAAATCGATAAAGCCAGCGGCGTCTTCGCTGCGCACCACTGTTTTCCCCTCCTTATCGCGGGTAATGATGGTCTGCAGCACCATGCTGTCGGCAAAACAGGACTGCAGCAGCGCCGGGTCGGCCGACTTCATCGCGGTGAACATATTGTTGATAACTGCCTTCACCGAATCCTCGGCGCTTTGGGCGCGCAGGGAGTTTCCATACAGCGCGACTGTTAAGACAATGAAAAAGTATTTCATGCGCGGCGATTTTATGATTTTATGGCAAATGAATTGGTTCATAATCACGTTGGTTATTTTTCACTAAAATAAACCCTGTAGCCATGCAAACGGCAAGAATAGTACAAGCGGTCGCTTTGATGCTGATCGTGGCCCTGGCCGCCAGTTGCGCCGCCAGTAAACAATATACCAGTAAACTCTTCGCTCCCCGCAACGGGGTGGCGGCTGCAGACAGCCATGCCGTGGCGCTGCGCTTTCTCGACCTCGACCAGGTGGAACCCGACCGGGACAACTGGGTGAGCACCGATCTGATCATGGGTCGCGACACGACCGGGAGCACAGCCGCGCTGGATAAACTGGCCGGCGTTTTTCCTGCAGCCGGAACTTTGCCGGTGAAAAAGGATACTGTTATTGTCGTGAAGGATGAGAAGACCGTTCTGGCTTCGGCCGAAATCAAAAAAGCGCAGCCGGTGGAAGAGCCGATCGTGAAAACCGGAACGCAGGGTGGCGTGAGGATGAAAACGACCCGGGAAAAATAATACAACCTTTTTTCACAAAGCCGCATCTATTCACCTTTAAAACCATACTCATGAAACGGACATTTATTCTCTCTTTCCTTGCCCTGGCGGCCGCCGGTCTCGTATTCACGGGGTGTAAACCCAGCCGTGTCTGGGCCACAAAAGAAAGGGCTCCCAAAGAGCGCCGGGTATATGACGAACCCGCCCCTTCCCGTTATTATGCCACCGTAGCGCTGATTGTTCGGCCTACGCCGGGATTCGTGATGCGCCAAACATCGAATGGTAAATTCTATCACCGCAGCCAGCAGGGTTTCCTGTACTGGAAGGGCTATGATAACCGTTTTTACCTCGACAGGGATGACCTGCGCCGTGTGCGCTATGACCGGTACGAATATGAAGAGTGGAAACGCTACAGCCGGCAAAACCGCTGAATGCAGACCCGCCAAAGAAATTGAACCCATGAAAGCAAAAAAGAAGCCCTTCCGCAAGGAGGGGCTTCTGCATGAATTGAAATAGATAACGGTCACTTATAACCGAGGATCTTGAGCATGCTTTGCGCCGTTTGCTGCCGGGCATAGATCCAGTCAACCAGTTTCCCGTTCTTGTCGTACCCCACGATCACGTGCTTGGGCGAGGGGATCAGGCAGTGCTTGATCCCGCCGTAACCGCTGATCTGGTCCTGGTAGGCCCCGGTATGAAAGAACCCGATCACCAACGGTTCCTTATCGCCGTTCACCTTGGGCAGGAAAACCTCGTTGATATGTTCCTCCGAATCGTAATAGTCGTGGCTGTCGCAGGTAATACCGCCCAGCACCACCCGCTGGTAGTCCTGGTCCCATTTATTAATAGGCAGCAATAAAAACTTCTCGCCGATCCCCCATGTATCGGGCAGCGTGGTGATAAAGGAGGAGTCGATCATGTACCAGCGCTCGCGGTCGTTCTGCACTTTTTCGGCGATCACGCTATAAATATGGGCCATGCTCTCCCCCACCGTATAGCTTCCGAATTCGGTGAAGATATGCGGCATCGGCACTTTGGCCTTCTTGCAGGCCGTTTTGATATTGCGCACGATTTCATTGATCATGAACTGGTAGTCGTACTCAAAACCCAGCGAGTGCTTGATCGGGAACCCGCCGCCGATATTGATCGAATCCAGCTCCGGGCAGATCTTTTTGAGCTGGCAGTAGAGGTTGATCACCTTATTCAGTTCGCTCCAGTAATAGATATCGTCCTTGATTCCCTTGTTCAGGAAGATATGCAGCATCTTGAGCTGGAACTTGCTTTCGTAGCCCTCGATCCGGTCGACATAGAATTCAAGGATATCCTTGGCGCGGATCCCCAGTCTTGAGGTGTAAAAGGGAAAATTCGGTTCTTCCTCCGCCGCCACCCGGATCCCCAGTTTGAAGGGCACTTTCACGCCCTGGGCGTAGGCCCTCAGTTCTTCCTTGTTGTCGAGGATGGGCACCACGTTGTGAAAACCGGCATTGATCAGGTTGGCGATGCGCCTTGTATACCCTTTTTGCTTGAACCCGTTGCAGATAATGAACGTATCCTTGGTGATCTTCTTTTTTGCATAAAGTTTCTTGATGATCTCGATATCGTATGCATAAGAGGTTTCGAGATGAATATCGCTTTTCAGGGCTTCCTCTACCACGAAACTGAAATGCGAGCTCTTGGTGCAGTAACAATAATGATATTTACCCTCGTACTTGTGTTTTTTGAAGGCCGCCGCAAACATTTGCTTCGCTTTCTTGATCTGCATCCCGATCTTGGGAAGATAGGTCAGCTTGAGCGGGGTGCCATATTTGGCGATCAGCGCTTTCAGGTTAAGTCCGTTGAAATAGAGGTAGCCGTCCTCCACTTCGATGCCCTCCTGCGGGAAATTGAAAGTCTGCTTTACGAGGTCGTGGTAAGAATTGGTCATGGGAGCCTGGGTTAGCGGTAAATCATTTTAGCGGAACAAATGTAAAAGATTGGGGAAATCATGGGCAAAATATTTTGCCCGAAGGCGCGTCACCGGTTCTTATTTACTTTCAGGAAATTTTCTTACCTTTTAATGCAACCTCATCGAACCCGACACAACCACCTGCGTATGAAAAATTCACAGACCCGTAATAATGGGCGTTTATTTTTCGTTTTGATACCGGCGCTACTGGCACTTACTCATTCGTCGGCCCAATCCGATTGTTACATCCACGTCAACGCCTATTCAAACGGCGTACGGAACCCCTGGTTGGTTGTGTATCCCGGCGATACGGTGAACTATAAATTTGAAATCTTTCCCAAACTTACCTACAGAGAAAATCCGGGTTTACACATTGTGATGATCGGACTGAATGAACAGCCGTTAGGATGTATTTATAAAGGCTATCCCATAGCCTGCAACCAATCTAACCGGAAACGGGACAGCGCGATGAAAACGATTACAGCGCCTTCCATACCCGGGATCTATTATTTATTTTACAAGGTCGCTGCATATGACGGTTCAGGCGATACCTGCAATGGGCGATTTTATGATAGCACCGGTTTCGGAAACAGAAACAATGCATACCGTCTTGGCGCCATCCAGGTTATTGACCGCTGTGAAAATCCGCGCGCATCAGTTTTCATGAACGGCCAGGCCGGTTCTGTAAAAGTGTTACCGGGGGCCCCGGTAACACTGGATTTCAAATTCGAAATAAGCAAGCCGCTCCGAACTCCTCCCTACTATACATTTTTGACCGAGCAACAAATTGAAGGAAGCGACCCGGTCCGGATTTTTGAAGGGAATATTAATACCTGCCCGCAAAGAACTATTAATGAAACCCGGGTGACGGTAAATGCTCCTTCAGCACCAGGCCGCTATAAAGTATTTGTATCTTTTTTAACTAAAGATTTGACTATACGGTGGGCTCCCAACACGAGATTGATATCCCAAATACAAGTCGGCACAATCGAAGTGGTGGACCAGTGCCAGCCCATGATGTCTGTTTCAATAAATGGCCACGGGTCCTTTGACACCGTACGGCCGGGATCCGTAGTTAGCCTGGGTTTAAACTACAAAATTTCAAAACCAGCATCCTGTCCCGGTTGCCGGGAACAAATACAGGTCGGTATCGGAGATCAACCGCTGTTTTGCGTCTATGACGGTCTACCACCCGTTTGCCCGGGATCCGATTCGGGTACTAAAGTCAAAACCTTCAATGCTCCTGCAGAACCCGGCGATTACGGCCTGTATTTCAATACCAGCCGGGATAAGACTTGTGTTACCGGGTCTTACAACAGCGCTTACAGGGTGGGCACCCTTACAGTAAGGAATGAATGCCAGCCCGTGGTTTCCGTAAATATTAATAACCTGGGTAACAACGTAACCGTAGCCCCGGGTGCCGCGCTCGACCTGGAGTATAGTTATGTTGTTTCCAATCCGTCTGATTGCCGGGGTTGTATCAGCCAGGTTTTACTGGGTCTTGATAACCGATACCTGGACTGCCTTTACAACGGTGCCGCTGCGGCATGTCCCGCATCAACTTCCGGCAAGGCAAAAAAAAACCTGGTAGCACCGGCTATTCCCGGTATTTATAAACTGTATTATAAACCTACAAAGCAGTTTGACTGCAAATCCGGGCAATACAGCCCGATGTATTACCTCGGTACCATTACTGTGCGTGGCTGCGGTGAACCACAGGTCAGCCTCAATATGAACGCAACAGGAAACAAAATCCGGGTACGGGCGGGTGAAATGGTTGACCTGGATATTACCTATTCACTATCGTCAAAAACAAACTGCCCGGGTTGCAGGGATCAATTATTACTGGGCATCGGTTCACAATATATTGATTGCATATTTAACGGAACGGTTCCGGATTGTCCCGCATCCGCACCCGGTACGTTTAAAAAACAGGTCATGGCGCCCTTGGTTCCGGGACTTTATACGGTTTTCTATCACCACAGCAGGGAAAAAGACTGCCTGCCTGAACGATACCGTGCGAGCCAGGCAATCGGCACGATCATCGTCGATTAAATCATTTATTGCGTAACCCTGTATCTTTTTTTTCAGGAATTTCAGGTTTGTGGGCGAAAAGTAAATTTTTCGTAAATATACTTTTCAAAATAGAGTACTTCTGTGATTGTATGAAAGGCGGAAATTTTCTTGCTTTGTCATAAGACCACTACCATGCAATTACTCATGTATATCGGGAACGACCTGATCGAATCCGTGCCACTCGACACCACCCGGATCCCGATCCCGGGCTACCTGGGCCAGTTTAAACGCAACCTGAAGATTAAATACAGGGAACTGATCTGCCAGCAGGCCGACCCGCCCGAATTCCTGGTTACCGATCCCCTGGTGAAAGAAACGAAGACAAAACTTTCCTTTAACCCCGGAAACGGGTGAAAGACCCTCCCGAAACGAGCGCAGACCGAAATTTAAGAAAACCTGATGATCGACGGCATTGACCGTTCAGCGCCTTACCGTAATTTCGGGCCGTACGGTTATTAAATTCATGCCCATGTTACGCTGCACCCTGCTGGTATCTTTCTGTTTCCTCCTCCTGCCCTGTTCCGCCCAGTACAACTGGAAACTGGAAAAACAAAAGAACGGGATCAGCGTTTATACCTCACCGATGGCCGGGTCGGAATACAAGGCGGTTAAAGTGGAATGCACCCTCACCGGCACCTATGCCAGACTGATCAGCCTGCTCACCAACGTATCGCATTTTGAAGACTGGATCTTTCACAACAAGACCAGCAAACTGCTGAAGCAATATACCCGTTACGATTTCCTGTATTATTCCGAAACCAAAATGCCCTGGCCGGTCCTGAACCGCGACGCGATCATCCACCTGCAGATCAAAACCGACAGTCTCCCGAAATTCATGACAGTAACCGGCACCGGCGAACCCGAAGCCCTGCCCAGTATTCCCGGGCTGGTGCGGGTGCCGCGTTACAAGGCCAGCTGGAAAGTGACCATGCCGACAGCGAAAACCCTGCATATCCTGTATATCCTCGAACTCGACCCGGGCGGAACCCTTCCTTCCGGCATCGCCAATTCCTATGTCGACAAAGGCCCGTATGAAACATTCACCAACCTTGCCGCGGAATTGAAAAAATAACACGTCAATAGGGATAGGACGGTCCGTAAACCCAGCCGGCGGGATCAATTCAATTTTCCTGAAACTATTTCTGCGCTGAGGCGGCTGACCAGTATCATCCCCGCTGCTGAACTGGCTCAAGGGAATCGGCTGTGTTTACAACTACATTTGAATCGAACGAAAACATTTCTTCATCCTTAAAACGGCTATATGAAAAATACTTCAAAGATCCTGATTGCCCTGGGAGCCGGTCTTGCCATTGGTGGCATCCTCGGTGTTTTGTTCGCACCCGAAAAAGGTTCCGTTACACGCGATAAAATCGCCGATAGCGGAAAGAAACTGAAAGAAAAATTTAAAGCCGGAAAAGAAAAACTCCAGGAAAAATTCAGCAGGGTGAACGGCGAAATGGAAGAAGAAGTGGTGTAAGCCGCCGTATCTTTACCTAAAAATGGGAGACGAATTTCATAAGTTAGAATCGCTGCTGAATACGGCAAAGGAGTACCTGAATACCAGGATCAAACAGGCCAAACTCGGCGTGGTGGAGAAGGTGTCCAACCTGCTTTCCACGCTGATCGCACGGTTGATGGTGATCCTGGTATTTCTGTTTGCCCTGCTGCTGGCCAGCATGGCCGGCGCGATGGCCATCGGCGAATCACTCGGCCACGAATGGCTGGGCTTCCTGATCATGGCCGGCGCCTGGATGATTCTCGGCATACTGATCTGGGTAACCCGGAACCGGTTCGTGCGTATTCCCATTATGAATGATATCATCCGCAGTTTGTTTAACAAAGAACAGGAAGCCGGCGAAGAAGATGAAAAAGATTAAACATATCCGCGACCTGGAAGCCGAAAAATACCGGCTTCGCATACGCCAGCTGCAACTGGAAAAAGAATTAAAGGGGAACTGGCAGGATACAAAGGAATCCCTGCGCCCGGGGACCATCCTGAAAAATAAATTCCGGGAATTTTCCGGTGCGTCTGAATCAAGCGGTGAAAAGGGTCCCGATCTTTTCGGCGCCGCGGTAGCCCACGGGGCCGCCTGGCTCACCCGTCAATTCGTGAATACGGCGGGCGATAAGATTGAACAGGGCGTGCAATCCGGCGTGGAAGGCCTGGTAGAAAAGATCAGGAATGTTTTCGGGAAAAAAACCCGGAAAAAAAGGCATAGCCCCCCTCCTCAAAATCAATCTCCGGGATGAGCAGGATCAATCTCTTTGAAGCCGGTTTTACAAAAATTGCCGCCGGTAACAGTTGATGACCCGCCCGTGAAACCTGAAAGAATCATTCCGTTGCCATTCGACTAAAGTTCTTTTGCAAAATTGCTGTTGATTTTCGATCCCTTCCTCGCCGGAAACCCACTTAAAATCCTAATTATATCCGGGCGGAAGGGATCACTTTTTTAATGCATTACGGGAAAGACTGCTTTTTGATCAACCTGGAAAATTCCTGCTGAGGACCTGAAATACTCAATCCCTCCTGATAAAAATGAAATCGCCGCCTTCATCGCCCGTTTCGGCGATCACGCCGTCCTGCGGAACAACGGAGGAATTATTGATAACGGCGGAGCGGAAGCTGTCGAAGAGCTGTTCCGATGAAAGGAATTTGTTAGTATTGTCGTTAAGGCGTTTTGACAAATATTCCAGGAAAACCGAGCGATCGGGCACGGCGGTCATGGTGCCGCTGGTGATCGCGCGACGGCTGGGCATTTTATACAATTGCTGGATATCCTGCCCGGCATTCATGATCGAACTGGCATCGCGGCTGCGGAAAATGCCGCCGCTGAAACAGGCGTCGGAGATCAGCAGGGTGTGCTGCGACTTGATGCTCCGGATCTGCTCCCGCAGGTCGCTGTTCGATAACCAGGTGGAGGGATCGTCGCCGGCCGCGTCTTTGGCCCACCAGTAGCCCTGCTTGGCATCGGCATCCCAGTAACCATGCCCGGCATAAAAGATCAGGAGGTTGTCGGTGGCGCCAATCACTTTGCGTAGCCTGAACAATTCCGAAATGATCTTCTGCCGCGTGGGGTTGAGCAGCAGGAATGTGTTGGCTTCATCAAAAGTGTATTTCTGCGTCAGGATGTTTTTGATCTTCGTGGCGTCCAAAACCGGGTTCTCCAGGTTAAGCCGGGGATTGTCATAATTGGAGACGCCGATTACCAGCGCATAATATTTCCCGGCATTGGTCACTTCCTGGCTGGTGGTACTAACACCCTGCGCGCCGCGGTTGCGGGGGGCGTTGATCACGCGTTCGGCGATGTCCTTATTCAGGCATTCGCGGATCAGTTTCTGCCACTCGGGTGTCTGGAACAGGTCCTCGGTCAGTTTGTTGGCGTCTTCCACATTGGGGTATTTCTCTTCCACCCTTATCTGCATGCAGGTACAGTAATACCGGGCCGTGTCGTTACCCAGGCTGGTCTTGGCCGATTCAATGCAGGAACTGATGAAATCGGAGCGGTCGAGCGCCGACCAGCCCTTTACTTTTTCCTGGGAGAAAACGGAGGCGGAAAAAAGAAAGGCAAGCAGTATGCAAAGCAGGTTGCGAAACATACTACAAGGTACAAAGATTTTAAGAACCGGGAAATGAGACAGCAGGGACTTTTTACACCCTTCACGCAACTATTTATTAATTAACAACAGCCCATCTGATAATACAAAGTTTTTGGCTTCGACTTTGAGCTGTTAGCCCCGAGCTCCGACCTCCGACCTCCGACCTCCGACTTCCGACCTCCGACTTCCGACCTCCGATCCCCGACCCCAGTCATTCAATCCGTTTGCGCCGACTCCGAACGGAGGAAAGTCTTTTTAAAGACATAGTGGTATACATAGCTGGCGCTGTTATTGGTACCCGTGTTTACCGGGAAGGCGTTGACGAGGGTCCACCCGTTATTACCCATATAGTTCAGGGCGTCGATTACCGAATTGAATTTCTTTACCCGCCCTTCTTCATCCTTGAGACGGTTGTCTTTCCAGATGCTTCTCTTTTCGCCGTAATCGATATCGATCGTTACGCGGTTGCTGAGCAGGCGTGGCGTGGCGAGCACGTCGCAGTATTGCTCCACCCTGGTACTGTCCTGGGAAAAAGCCGGTAGTCCGGCGAAAAGGAATAAGGCGGCCACGGTTATCTTTTTCATAGTTTCTGTTTTGAAAATAAAATTAGAGAGAATAGTGATAAGGAAATGTAAAAATGAGTTCGGCAAACTGTATTTCCGGAAATGATAAACGAACGCAGCATAACACGCCCAACCAAAAACCAAAAACTATAAACGCCAAAACGACCTTCGCCTATCACGCCCAACCAGCAACCAGTAACCAGCAACCAGCAACTGAAGATATAACCCGGCGGAAACAGGGATTAACCTTAACTTGCTGTCATCCGATTATACATGGACAATCAAAGTTTCCTTCTATACGGCGCCAACGGATACACGGGCCGGCTGATCACGAAATACGCGGCGCAATACGGTCTGCGGCCGGTTCTGGCCGGGCGGAGCGAAAATTCGATCCGTCCGATGGCGGAGGAATTACAGCTTCCCTTTCGTGTGATCGATATTAATGATGCCGTAGCGCTGCGGAGGGCACTGCAGGAACTGAAACTGGTGGTGCACGCGGCGGGGCCTTTTTCCGAAACGGCCGGGCAAATGATCGAATCCTGCCTGCAAACGGGCGCGCATTACCTCGATATCAACGGCGATATACAGGTTTTTGAGATGATCAAACGTTACGACGCCGCGGCGCGCGAAAAAAATATCATGCTGATGCCCGGCGCGGGTTTCGACGTGGTGCCCACCGACTGTATGGCCCTGCACCTGAAACAAAAAATGCCCGATGCCACGCGGCTCGAGCTGGCTTTTGCCACGGTGGGCGGGGCTATTTCACATGGTACGGCCATGACGATGGTGAATAAACTCGGTGTGGGAGGAGCCGAAAGGGAACACGGGAAGATCGTACGGAAGCCGTTGGGTAAACACGGAAAATGGATCGACTTCGGGGAAAAGAGATTATTCGTGATGTCGATACCCTGGGGTGATGTGTCCACGGCGCATTTCACGACGGGCATTCCCCATATCATTGCCTATACAGGGATCAAACCCTCCGTTTACAGATTGCTGAAACTGCAGTTCCTGTTCAACTGGCTCCTGCGCACCGGTTTTGTTCGCAATATCATCCGCCGGAAAATAAAAAAACGTCCCGCCGGTCCCAGCGATGAAATGCGCGCCCACGCAAAAAGCCTGGTATGGGGACAGGTCACGAACGCTTCCGGCCAATCCGTTTCCGCGCATTTCAGTTGCGCCGACGGTTATACCCTCACGGCCCATAGCTGCCTGCTCATCGCCAAAAAAGTGCTGGAAGGAAATTTCAAACCGGGCTACCAGACCCCGGCTTCCTGCTATGGTGAAAACCTGGTAAAGGAAATTCCGGGAACGGTTATTGATTTCTGAGGTTTAACCGGGTACAACCCCTTTCACCTAAAAGGGAAAACGCTGTGTACACAAAAAGGAGTATTGTGCTAATCTTAATTTGAAAGAATCATTTACACCTTGCCCGGCATCATTTTCTTTTCTCCCAACTAATACTAATAAAGACGCCAGTCAATCAAAGACCGCCCCGCTCCTACTTCCGACCTCAGACCTCCGAACTCTGACCTCCGACCTCCAACCTC
>CAYNSL010000053.1:16976-22024 GCA_964399755.1 uncultured Chitinophaga sp.
CTCTGACCTCCGACCTCCAACCTCAGACCTCCTTCTTCCAACCCTTCCCGCTGAATTTCCTTATATTTAATGACAGCATCTTTCTATGATAACCAAAATCAGGAAATACATTTTTACCGCTTGGATATCCTGTTGTATGCCCATCCTGCTCTTCGCGCAGCAGGCACAATTCTCCCCGCCCTTTCCGGATTCGGTTCCCCTAACCGATTATGAACTGCTCGGGAATAATGGAAAAAATATTTATGTACTCGCCACGCCTCCGGTAGGCAATCCGCTGATCCGGGTTTACGACACTGATCTGAAATTTCTCAACGAAGAAACAGCCCCGCTGCTGAAAGACGGCAGCGTACTCAGTTGCGGGCCGGATCAGCAGGGATTACGCATGCTGGCGGAATATGATTTTGAAAAAGTGAGCGTATATAAATCGATACGGGTGGATGCGTTGGGTAAGACTTCATTGGAAAAAGATATCGTTTCCCTGCCCGAACAGGCGGGAAAGACATGGAACTGCATGTCTTCTCCCCGGCGCCATTATATTTTATTTTACCTGGTCAACCCCCCGGCAAACGACAGTATCGTGATCAACACCGTACTGCTCGACAGCAACTGGGACCTGGTGAAAATGGGATCCGCCGATATCCCCTACTCCGCCGAATTCGACCGGCTGAACCGGCCGGCGCTGGATGATGCCGGTACTGTTTTCGTGACAAGTTACGATCAGCCCCTGAATTATAAACTGGGTTCCACGGTCAGGATCTACCGGTATGGCATAAACGAAAATGACTGGATGCGGCGCGAGTTTTATATCAGGGAAAACAAACCCGTCGATTTTCTCTTTCGTTTTGATCCCGGCGGAGCCGGCTTCAGCCTGCATGCGCTCTACACGAATTTCTACAGCAAGCGGATCGAAGGATTGATCCAGGGCAGTTTCAGCCCCGATCTGAAAGAGATCCTCCCCTTTACTCCGTTCCCCTTCGGGAAAGAAATCAGGAAAGACCTGCGCCGCATGACGGTTGGCATCACTGCCGACGATCTGCCGAATTTTCTCAGCTTGTACCGGGTGTCTCCCGGCGACAGCGGCACCTGCTATATCACCTCCGGGCTTGATTACCTCGGCTTCCGTGCATTTGCGGATGCCACGCCCGGGAAGGCCGGCACGCGACCGGTAAGTCTGCAGGAGAATAATCCCCTGCGTACGGCGGCCACGCGCGACCTGTATATGCGACCTATCACCCCTGCTGATCTGCATACCAGCAGGAGTATAACGCGTTACGGTTCCACCTATCCCGCCGCGGGGAACCGGACCCCCGCCAACCGGGCAACTAACAATCCCATGGGTTATTACAATAACCAGATCCGCAATATCCCCGTCACGGCAACAAGCCTTTTCGCCGGCAAAAAGGTCTTTAACAAATATTTTTTCTTCGCCTTTAACAACCGGTCAGAACTGAACTGGTACCAGTATTTCCTCAAGGAATCCGCCATGCGGAGTCCCATCAATCATATGTATCTCGCCGAAACAGGATCGGCCCTCGTGGCCCTGCGTTATGAGCACGATTCAAAAGAAAAATACCAGTTCCGCGCCGCTATACTTGACAAAAGTTCCGGGAAACTGAAAGAAGTAGCGGTGCCCGTACCCGACGGTACCGGTATTGTATTATCCAAAACAATCATACAGCTTAGCGGCAATTCGTATGTCCTGCTGTATGCGCAGCCGGAAACGGGGAATTTCGGGATCGCGAAGATCGGGTGGTGAGAAAAGCTCCGGGCTATGAGCTGCGTGCTGTGAGATATCCTGAGAAAAGCAGAAATAAAATTCAAGTATAGGAGCCCGTCTGCTTAAATATTGGACAAATTAAAACCGTTAACTATTAATCGGCTGCTGCTTAGCACCGCTCAAAGCGCATAACTCTTAGCTCACAGCATCCTCTTTCATAAATCAATTGTATACCCCAGGGTTACAAACAATCCCCCCGTATGGCTTTTCCCGTTGGCCTGCGTGTCTTTTTGAATCACCGTAAATCCCAGCGCCCCTCTGGCATCCAGTACCAGGTGTTGTTTTTTGGTCAGCGCATAAGTTATTCCTCCCCCGCCTGTAATACCGAAGTTGGAGCTTTTTAAATCATCTTTTACATCGGTATTCGCGTCAAACGACTGGGCCGGAAGCGGCTGCCCCTGTACGGTGAGTGGCATGGTGCCGGCTTTATCCAGGTAGAACTGGCTTGTGCCGCTGGTTTTTTGATGAGCGTTCAGCAGGAACCCGATATAGGGACCGAGGTCAACATAATAGTTGAACTTACCCGTCCCTTCCCCGATCCGCATTTTCAGCATGACCGGTATTTCCAGGTAATTCAAAATAGCTTCATTCCTGAAATTGGCATAAAGCCTGGTCCCCGGGGGGAGCATTTGCGACAGTTGTTCCGGCGGATCGGTGACCGGCTGCATGCCGTTTCGTTTGCCGCCCTGGCTGGCATAATCCACCTGCGTGCGGATGCTGAAATTCTTACCGATCCCCCAATCTGCAAAAATCCCGAAGGCCGGCCCGTAACGGGAAGTATATCCTTCGCTGACCTCATTATTCCCGCTGCTGCTCAATTCGGGGATGCTGATCCCGCCATTGATGCCGAGGCTGATTTTTTGCGCGTTGCCATTAAAGGAGAAGAGAAAAAGGCAGATGCCGGAAGCTAAACCGTAGAAGAACTTTTTCATAACAACCGGTTTTGGATTCATAACAAGTTAAGGAAAAACTATGATTCTGCAACTGACCTTTGACTAATCCTGTTGCCGCAACCACAGATTACACGGATTGTTATCCCGATTACATAAATAATGACGCATCAACTTAAATCGCGTAATCCATGATCATCTAATCTGTGTTACCTATGGTATAAAGAAGCCCTTTGTATTCCCCCTTACTTATATTAGCTTTAAAACCTAAACCAACCACATGCTGACTTACGAAATCCAACACCAAAACGAGTATGCAAGGGGCGAATTGCTGCTCCGGACTTTCTTTGGATGGCTGTATATGGCCATCCCGCACGGTTTTATGCTGATGCTATGCGGGCTCGCGCTCTGGTTCATGACCATCGCCAGCTTTTTCATCATCCTCTTTACCGGGGTAACGCCCCAATGGTATTACGACTGGGTGGTAAAGACACAGCGCTGGAGCCTGCGGCTGACGGCCCGTTTAGCCAACCTCGCTGACGGCTACCCGCAGTTCGGTCTTGATGCCGTAGATGATAAAACCCAATTCGAACTCCCCTTCTGGCAGATCGGCCGCGGGGAGATGCTGGTGCGCGCGCTTTTCGGCATTTTTTACGCCGGCATCCCGCATATGTTCGTTTTGTATTTCCGCATGATCGGCACCGCGGTGCTGATGTTTCTCGCTTTCTGGGCGGTCCTTTTTACCGGTAAATACCCCGGGAACTGGCACCGCTTCAATACCGGCACGCTACGATGGGGTGTGCGGCTGAATTTATTTTTATGCTGGCTCTACCGCGACTACCCGCCCTTCGCCGGCAGGCCGGATCCCAAAACAGGATTTGAATTCGAAGAAAAGAAATAATTCTATGCCGGGTAACGGCCAATGGCCGCCGCACCGGTAACAGGAGTTAATTGATTAATTTAGAGGAGACGCTTTCTTTATGAAACGGCCCCTCTTAATTTTTTTGATCTGCAGCGGTATTTCCACCGCATTTGGCCAGGGAAACCCACCCTGGCAGAATGCCCTGATCATCGTGCAGTCAAACGACGGGATCAATTTCAACTCCCCTTCCATTTTCCAGGACTCTTCCGGCGTTCCCTGCGTGATCAACTGGAAAAGCGATACGCTTGTCAGCGTATTCCAGTGGTTCAGGCAGCCCCAGGGTTCGCCTACCTGGGATCGGGTGGCCGTTAAATTTTCTTTCGACAATGGCCTTACCTGGACCCAGCCCGCGCCGATTGTCGTGAACGGATTGCCGCTAAACTACCAGCGGCCTTTCGATCCCACGATCGTGGTGACGGGCGATAAAAAGATCCGCATCTTTTTTTCATCCAGCGATGGTTTGCCCGCGGGCGGACAGGACGCCACGATCAATACTTATTCGGCAATCAGTACAGACGGGATTAATTATATTTTCGAAGCGGGTCCGCGTTTTGATCATCCCACCAACCGCGTGATCGACCCGGCCGTAACCGTTTTCAACGGCGCCTGGCAGTATACGGCCCCGATCGGCGCGCCGCAGGACGGCGCCTATCATTGTACATCACCCGACGGACTTGTTTTTACACAGGGCGGCAATATCAATTCCGATAATATGCATAACTGGACCGGCAACCTGCTGGTGGATGGGGGCATGCTTCGGTTTTACGGCAGCGGACCGGTGATCTGGTATAACAGTTCCGCCGACGGGAATGTATGGAACGGGTTCCAGCCTACAAATATCGCAGGTGGCGATCCCGGCATCGTCAAATTAAACAACGGCAAATACCTGATGATTTATGTAGGCCCAAATACGGTAACCGCGACCGGGGGACCGGGGGCTTCCGCGCCGGTGAAAATATTTCCCAACCCCTTTACTTCGGGTATTTATTTGCAGGGAAAGACGGGCAGGCAATATCCTTATCGTTTATTCAGCGCCGGCGGCGAGCTGATCATGCAGGGAAATATTAACGGTAACGGGCAACTGAAAACTTCGGGGCTTCCCGCGGGCGTATACCTGCTGGTGACGGAAGAGAATAAAAGGGTTTATTGCAGCAGGCTGGTCAAAAGCCGATGAAAGGGTTACTGTGAGGTTTCAGGCGGTGATCGCCGGGATCGCAGCGCCTATTTTCAATAGATCATATGCAATTTTCCTTAACTTATTCCGCGGTCTATGCGCGATCATAATATTTTTCCCCGCTTTCCCAGTTATTCATCCTGATTTTCAGTCATTCATTTTTATTAATCAGTGCATTTTAATTTCGAAACCCGGCAACAAGTTTACTGATCTTACATCGCAAAATTGATTTTTTCAATACTTAAAAACCCTATTTACTTATATACTTTATATACTCTATATACT
>CAYNSL010000054.1:0-21337 GCA_964399755.1 uncultured Chitinophaga sp.
CGGCCTGATCGTGACGCTGCTGAACAATAATAAAAAAGTGAAATGGGTGATCAAATCAGGCAAGGTCAAAGACTCTTCCGATTTCAATGTCAGCGCCGTTAAGATCAAACCCACCCTGGGCACTTCCGCCAGTTTTTATTTCAAAGCCGGCCCTTTCGTGATTTTTGCGTCCGATACCACTGGTGTCGCCGCGATCGTGGACACGTATAATTCGGCAATTTCCAATGCGAATGATAAGATAAAAGTTTACAAAACGAATGCATCGGTTACCGTGGATGTCCGGTACGACCTGACCGGTTTTGTGCCCAAGGGCCTGATCCTTACCGATGGCACAAACGCCGCGATTCATACAACTTTCCTTACCAACTGTAATGTTCCTTCCGCCAATTACCAGACGGGTCCGGCTTCCGACCTGCTGATCAAGTGTTATACTTTCGCTTCAGAACCCCATAATACGCAAACCGGTTCGGCGCAGAACGATGCTATTGCAGCGGTAAAAAGATTTACGCAATACGGGGGTAATTTCCTGGCGCAATGCGAAGGCGTGAATACTTACGAAAACAATAGCCTGGGGCATTTCCAAACCACGACGGGAATTACCGATGCCAACTCCACGGCCGGCACCAATATTACTTATCCCAACGCCGATCTGAGCTTTAACCAGTTCCACGGCAACTATGATATTTCAATTACCGGGAGCCTCCAGAACTGGCGGATCAATGCCGCCTGGTCGAACAGCGGGCATAAACATTCAAAGGCAACCGCCGATACCACAATTATGGGATCCAGTGTTTCTAAAATGCGGAGCGGAACCGGAGGCATAGTTTTCTATCTCGGTAATCACAATTTTAACAGCTATATAACCCAAACCGAAGTGAACGGGATACGCATGTACATGAATGCGTTCCTGACACCGGCGGGCCTGGGCAACAATTGCACCATCGGTTCCGCCTACGCCTATCCCCTTGCCGTAAAGCTGACCAGCTTTGAAGGCGTGCTGAACAAAGGAAAAGTTACGCTGAACTGGAAAGTAGCGACCAACGAGACGGTTACTAAATTCGCGGTGGAAAAAAGCACCGACGGCATCCATTATGCCGACGCGCTGAGCCTGAACGCCACCGAAAGGAACGGGGAAGAGCATTATTCCTGGGCGGAGCCCATGAAAACGGAAAAGGTTTTCTACCGCCTTCGTATAACCGAAAAATCAGGTTTTATCACTTATTCGAAGATCCTTGTTTTCCAGTCGGCCGCCGGCGCCACCGACCGCATCCGCATCATCAACAACCCGGTAACGGATGATAAGCTCACTTTCGAATATCTGTCATCGGCCAGCCAGCCCCTGGAAGCCCGGATTATCGATATCACGGGGCGCCTCCAGTTCAAGCAGTCCCTGAACAGCCGCGAGGGAACCAATCTCAGCAGTATCCTGCTGCCCTCGGCCCTGCAGCCGGGCATGTATATCCTTGACCTGGCAGCTGGTTCCAGTCATGCCACGGTTAAATTCATCAAACAATAAAGGAGCTTATTTGTCTTTCCCGAGGTAGGATTGCAGGCTGGTCACATAATCTTCAAAGGCGGTAATGCCCTGTTTGGTTATTTTACAAACCGTTTGCGGGTAATTATCCTTAAACTGTTTCACCACGTCAATATAACCCGCGTCCTTCAGCTTCTGGATCTGCACGCTGAGGTTGCCCGCGGTGGAATTGGTTTTTTCCCGCAGGAATGTGAACTCGGCTTCCTTTACGCTGATCAGCAGCGACATCACGGCCAGCCGGAGTTGTGAATGCAATATGGGATCCAGATCCTTAAACATCTGTCTTTGCCAGCTCCCGGATGGCCTTTCGGTATTGTCGCTGCATGATGATACCCGGGATGAACCAGGCCATGACGGCGGCGAAAGCCGTCAGCAATAAGTCGATTTTAATATTCGTGGATAACGCGGCGATTGAACAAGCCCAGCAGAGGATCCCGCCCCAGAGCATGGGTTTGAACCGGCAGGCGGCGCCGGTTACAAACGTGGGGATGCCGTATAACATCAGGAAAAGGGAAGCGATGAATTCATAAAAACCATAAGCAGGCTCCTGCATACCCGGTTTTCCGGCGTCCGCCAGCCCCGCATGCCAGGCATTGAAGATGGCATTATTAATAAAGATCAGCAGCACGATGCTGATCCCGAAAGCCAGCCAGATATAATCCATGTACACATCATCGTATGATTTTACTTTCCTGTTCTTTTTTTCCCGGATGGAAATCATGACTTGCGGAATGACCGCCACTACGGTGAGCCAGTAAATATCAATGGGAAGATGGTACCCGAACTGGAGCTCGGATAAGCGCACCAGCGCGCAGACCGCGATCACGATACCCCACATCATCGCACTGATACCGGTATCGTAATAAGATTGTTTGGCCTTATTGATCATTTGCGTGATCAGGTCAAGGCTTTCTTTTTCGGTTAAGGGTCTTTCCGCATGTTCCATATATGAATTTTAGAGGGGTAAAAGTTTATCGCGTTGCCGGAGAAGATAGGCCGGGACGATATAACTGGATAATATGGCCGCGGCGCCAAAAAGCATCTGGTAATCATAGTCTACGTAAACGGCTCCCACTGCGAGGGCCCAGGCGATCATCCCGCCTATGACAAGAGGGCGGAACTGCAGGAGCTGACCCGATACAAAAGTGCCCAGGCCGTACAGCAGGATAAAAAAAGGAAAGATCACCGTGCCCCATCCCAGCTTTGACAGGATCATGCTCAGCACGAAATAACTAATCCCCATTCCGGTCCAGAGCCATTTCATGCTGTCGCCGATATAAGTCCTCGCCTTTTTTTGATGATGATCCCGGCGGCCCTGGTAAATGGAAAATAGAATTCCGGGGATGATGAGCAGCCATACCAGGTAGTGCTTATCCCAGCCGATGATATGCTTCAGTACAAACTGGCCGGTGCAGGCGATAAACGTGATCCATCCCCAGACCAGGAAATAAATACTGTCATCGGAAAGGTCCTGCCGCGCCTTGCCGATCATGGAACGGATCAGCTGCAGGCTTTGCTCGGGTGAAAATTTTTCTTCAGCCATATTGAAATGATTTTAAGATGGACAAACCTTCCGGGCTACTTGCCATTTTCAAAAATTTATTTCAGTTGCGAAAGAAAATAAGTAACCTGTGTTCGCCCCCAGTTGGGCGCGATGCTGCTCTCGGGCTTGAAGCTGCCAAACAGTTCCTGCGCCTTTTCGAAAAGCGCTTTGGCTTCGGTCTTGCTGCCGCCGTATTGTTCCGGCGTATAGAATTTATCCTGGCCTTCGAGGATATAGATCCGCGGAATACCCGGGTTGATCTCCCTGGCCCGGCCCAGTGCTTCAGCCGCCTTGGGCATTTCCGTCATATACCGCCCCATCGGGTTGGCGCTCATCCGCAGGCTGTGGATCATCTTCCATACGCAATAGATTTCGGCGTTATCCTTACTCAGCGCTTCGGCCTTGTTCAGCAGGCTTTCAGCCTTGTCGGCAAAGGGATCGGCAATGGAACTGTTATCGCCCATACTACCGTCCAGCGGCATCGAATTATATCCCGCCATCACCTGGCAGAAGGAAGCATAGTAATAAGGCATCCACTGTGTTTTTTCGGCGTCGGCGATCCTTTCAAACGCGTTGCCGAGCTCTTTCCAGGCATCCGCCTTATTATTGGAATCCAATTGTCCTATTTTGGCTTCCATGGCTTTCACATATTTTTCGCTTTGGGCCAATACGGCCGACGCCGCAAACAGCGCCAGTCCGAAGAATATTCCTTTTTTCATTTTTTGTTTTTTTATAGTTAGATGATTATTGGTTTCGAGTTAATTTTTCATACTCTTTTTCTTCCGCGCGTCCCTTCGGGAATTTATAAACGGCCGCATATTCAAACAACAGGCCGATTCCCCATCCCAGCATCGGCCATACCGGCCAGGGTATGCCGCTGTCCTGTTCATCCATGGAAGTGAGCAGCCAGATGACCCATAAAAAGATATTTACGAAGATATAGGCCAGCAAGTCTCTTTTGAAACCCACGCGGCGTTTAGCGATTGCCCATAGTTTCGGGTCTTTTTCGGGCGGCGTGGATGTAAACTGATTCATAGTTATATTTTTTTATAAACCGTTATTGATCACTTCATCGCTCCGGTCAACCCCGAAACTGATAAAAGCGCCCAGGAAAACGAACATCTTCGAAGGCGGCACGATGGCCTGCTTGCGGTACCCGTTATACGAATACTGGTAACCATAGGTCTGGTTGAAATTGAAAATATTGCTCACCTGCAGCACGTAAACGGAGAATGCCTTTGGGTTCTTTTTCCCGATAAAGGGCAGGTAATTGATCGCGAAACTGATATTATGGTAATCCGGTATGGTGCCCCGGTCGGTGAATTTGTAATTTGTGCCATCGTAACCGATATTATAATAGGGGCGACCGCTGCTGTAGTTATAGGAGGCGTTGAGGTTCATCTTCCAGGATTGCACGAATTTCTTGGCCACCAGCGAAGCGGTGTGCCGCGCGGCGAAATTGGGACTGATCGCGTAAGGGAAATTCAGGAAATCCCTTTTGGTATCGAGAAATGAATAAGAGATCCAGTAATCGAAATTTTTAATGGTTTTTTTATCCCGCCAGAAAAACTCAAACCCCTTCGCGTCACCGAACCCATGGTTGCTAATGGCCGATTCGGTATAACCCACCACACCGGTCTTGACGAGGTTATGGTATTTTTTATAAAAGGCTTCTACCCGCAGTGATTGCTGGTTCAGCACCCGCTGGAACTGGGCGATATAATGCGTGGCACGCATAAAACCGAGGGCATTGGGTGAAGGGAGATAACGTCTTTCGGGATTCTGGTAAAATATTCCGTAGGCCAGGGAAGCCTGGCTGCCCTTGCCGAGTTTATACGCGACGGATAAACGCGGCGCGATATTGGCTTTTCCCAGCAGCGATGAATGCTCAAAACGCAGCCCCGCTTTTACGGCCAGATCATTGGTGGCGTATACATCCCCTTCGGCAAAAAGGGATTTGATATGTTCTTTCACGGAGCCCGGATACTTTTGACCGTCATAAGCGGTGTAGACCAGCCGGTCGCTGCTGTAATTATATTCCGCCCCGAAACGCAGCGCACTCAGCCCCTTCATCTTTTTTTCAAATACGGTTTTCGCGTTGAAATAACCGCCCCGGTTATCGATATGGAATTTTTTGAATTCCAGTCCGCTTAACACTACATCCGTTTTGGCAGCGTCCTGCATCACGCTGCTGATATCGTCCTTATTATTTGTATAGGATATCCCTGCGGAAAACTTCCAGCGTTTGGCGAGGTTTTCCTTCCAGGAGAGATTGTGATAAAAATTTGTATTCTTAATGGCGAATTTATCGAGGTATCCCAGCGAATCGATACTTGGCGTGGTAAAACCCAGTTTATTGGTGCTGAAATATCCGTAATATTTCAGGATACCGGTCTTCGAGGTTTTAATCCGGAAATTGGCATCGAGATTATGAAAGACCGGTACCTGTGAATATTCCTGTTTTTGTTTGATGAGGGCAAAAGCAAGGCTGAGGTCCGTATACCCGTAATTAAATCCCCAGGAAGATTTTTTGTCCTTTGCCACATGCTGCAGCCCCCCGCCAAGACTAAGAACGGTCACACTCAGGTTGGTCGTTGATTGTTCGGGAATATCGATCGATTCGAGGATCAGCGCCGAAGAAAGCGCCTGTCCGTACAAAGCGGAATAACCACCGGTACTGAAAACGGTGCCTTTAAACAGGAAAGGAGAAAATCTTCCAAACTGCGCGATATTGGGAACGCTGCTATAGAAAAAATTATTGACAAGCGTGCCGTCGATAAAAGTCTTGGTTTCGGCCGCTGTGCCGCCCCGAACATAAAGTCCTTCGCTCTCCCCCACCTGCTGCGCGCCGGGCAGCGTTTTCAATGCCCCGGTGATATCGCCGTTGGCGCTGGCCGTAGTCACGATATCAATAGGATCCAGCACGGCAGCCGCTCTTTTGCGGTCACTGGCTTCAAAAGTACCGGCCGATAAAACAACCGCGGTGAGTTCGGTCACTTCCTGCTTCAGTGTTACATCCATGGTCAGTACGCCGCTTTCCAGTTTAACCGTTTGTTCAATTGTTTTATAGCCGATATTGGATATCACTAAAACCTTTTCCCCCTTTTCAGATGTTTTAAAGGAATATTTTCCCAGCGAATCGGAAGTGGCCCCGTCATAGCTGTCCCTGATGGAAATACTGGCTCCCGGAATGGGATTATTTTTGTGGTCCCGCACCACCCCCCTGATAGTTACCTGCGCACTCGCCGTGATGGCAATGGCCATGATCGCAGCAGTCATTAACCCGGCACATATTTTTTTCATAAGCAAAATTGAAAACTGGCCACAAACATAAAGTAGTTTATTTTATAAACCAAAATTTCCGGGTAAAAAAAACCGCCTTCGTGGCGATTTTTGTAAGTGGTTGTATATTATTCCTTTAGAAACTTCTGTGTCAGCGACAGGCTCCCGTTCTCATTTTCGACACGTAATATATATATACCAGCGGACAGTTTTTCAAGGTTCACGAGGGTAAACTGGGAAATACCCCTGGATACCGGCAATTCCTGTTTACTGATTTCCTGCCCGGAAGCATTGGATAGTCTCACTGTAACTTTCCCCGGTAATGGACTATTCAGATTAATGGAAATGGAACTTTTAAAAGGATTGGGCCAGGCCACTACCCCGGCGGTCTTACTGAGTCTGACCACCGCCACGTTACTGTAACCGGAACGTGTATCCAGATCCACCTGCCGCACCCGGTAATAAATTATATCCTGTTGTTGCAGCGACGCGATATTATCGGTAAGCGAATAATAACGCCGGTTGACGCTTTGACCCGCCGCTGCCATTCTTCCCGCTTCTTCGAAACGACGGTTATCCAAACTTCTTTCCACGATAAAATAATCGCTGTTGAATTCAGATTCTGTTTTCCAGTCAAGCACCGCGTTGGTTCCGTTTAGTCTTGCGGTGAGTGATAAACCGGTCACCGGTAAGGTCACCAGGGCGTTGATCGTGATGCTGAGCGTAGCCGTGGCGCAGAACCCCGCTCCCGGAACGCAATTCGCATCCGTAGGCTGATCACAGACCTGGTAGGTCAGTACATCGGTTCCGTAATAACCCGTGTTGGGCGTGTATTCAATAAGCCCGTTACCCAGCACGACGGCCGTGCCATGCAGGGGAGCGACCGTGATCACCGGGTTGGTAAGCGGGTTGCTTTCCGGATCATAATCATTGTCGCGCACGGAAGCGTAGATCTTGCTGTTCATTAATCCGCTTTCCGTATCATTCACCGCAACCGGCGCGGTATTCACCGGGAGGCTGACCGTTATGGTAACGGTAGCCGGCGCGGAACTCAGCGGCGTCACCCCGTTATCGGTAACAGTATACGTGAATGTGACCACACCCGAAAAACCGGCATTGGGTGTAAAGGTTACAGTACCGTCATTATTATTCACGAGCGTGCCTGCGGCAGGATTGCTTAAGGCGCTCAGGTTGGTCACTGATAAAATCCCGTTCTCCGGATCCGTATCATTATCGATCAGGCTGAACGTGGTAGCGTTACAGGGAAGCGTGGTTTTATTGTCAGCCGTCGCGGTTGGCGTACGGTTTGTAACAGTGAATACAACGAGCGCGGTATCGCAGAAAGGATCGGTTGAACAACTGCCCGCCACGGATTCACACAGTTGATAGACCAGGGTATCCATACCCGTAAACCCCGCAACGGGTGTATAGGTAATTACATTACCCGCAACCGATGCCGTGCCGAATTTCGGGATTTGAGTTATCGCAGGTGAAGCCAGCGTTCCGCCTTCCGGATCGGAATCGTTTGTCGTTACTGTAATATTTTGCGCCACGCCGGAAAGCGCCGAAGAAAGATCTTTCACCGCGAGGGGCGGCGCATTGGTAACGGTAATATAGACATAGGCCTGATCGGTTGCGCCGTTATTATCGGTTAGGGTATACGTTAGTCTTTCGGTACGCGGCACGGAAGCATTGATATTGGCAGTATAGGTAATGGCGGAGCCGGTAAACGTGGCCGAGCCGGCCGTAATGCCCGATACGCCCGTAACGGTGAAAGTATTGCCCGCATCCACATCATTGTCATTGGCAAGCGGATTGATGATCACCGACTGGCCGTTAACAACCGTGGCATAATCGGGATTGGCCAGGGGCGCGCGGTTGGGAATCGACGCGCAGGGTTCGGGGATCACATAGGTTACGGTGAGTTTGGGCCTCCGGCTGCTGGTTCCGTCTTCCCTGCTCGCGAACTTATGCCGCTTGTTCAGTGTTTCCGCAGTCTTCTGTATCACTCCGAAATTATTAGCCGGTGTTGTTACCCATGTCTGGGTCAGCGACCCGATACTCCAGTTATAGGCCTGGTTGGTGGTAGTGACCGTCGTAGATGCGGCGATGCTGCCACTGAAATCTGCGCCGGCCGTTGTCCATGCCACGGTAGGCCCGGTAGAACGGTTGGCCCATGATACCTGGTTCTCCACCCAGGAGTTATTGAGCTGCTGTATATTCACCGTTTGCGTACTTCCCCTGTCGCCGCCCACCCTGGTAATGGTTAAAGTAGCGCTTTGCACAATGGCGGTGGAAGGGATCTCTGAAATATTAAAAAAGTATACGCCTCTTTCGGGGGCGGTCTTTCCTACCTGTACCGTGGTTGTTCCCCCGTTATTCTGGGTCGTATTACCCGAGTTCAGCCAGGAATCCCTGAAATTGGTTGCGGTGGCATTCGCGGTGGCCGCATTGGTTCCCGCAAATCCCGATTGAAAGACTTTCGTGATGGCGCCGCCCGGGGGGTTGGCTTTATAACTGCCGGATGCGCAGGCATCATCCACGATCGTCACATTTACGGTGGCGTTATTGCAATAACCCTGGCTGTTGCAGGCTTCATAGGTAAACGCATCCGTACCCGAAGCGTCGGTATTGGAAACATAGGTAATGGTGCCATCGGTATTGATGCTGACCTTGCCGCTGGCGGGTGCTGTTATAATTCGCTTAAGCGTTAACGTTAGTCCCTGCGGGTCATTGTCGTTCGCCAGCACATCAATCACGGCCGGAGCGTCTTCCAGGATGGTGGCAGCGTCATTGGCCAACCCTGGTTGTCTTGAAACGCAGCTCCAGCGTTCATACATCACCGCGTCGATATAAAGCTGCTGCGTGGTGCCCGTTCCCACGCGGACCCGGATATAGTTCATCCCGTTTGAAGCGATGGGATAACGGGTTGTAGTGGGCATATTCCCGGCCCCGGTACTGGTGAGATTTGTGGCCGTGCCCGAGAAAGTGGATGTGGCGCTCTGGTACAGGGAAAGGACTGTCGTACCGTTATTCGTCCGCTTGCCCCAGTAAATCACAACCGTGTCGCCGGTATTGAGGGTAGTAGGAAGCTGGAAATCGATCAGGTTGGCGGTGTTGGTGCCGAGGTCAACAAAATCCCCGGTGGTATTGCTGCTGCTGCTGAACAGCGATTCGTTATCGTCGAGTCGCGGATCGGTAGCCGAGCCATTGGTCATAGCCGCGGTGGTCCCCGCATTGTTGATCACATCCTCCACGGTCAGGAACCCGCCATCGGCAATACCCCATACCTGCGTTTGTGCGCAACCGTGAGCATCCGTAATCCCCACTGTAACCGAAAGCGTGGCGTTCGCTGTTCCCCCCAACCCGTTTGCGATGGTATAAGTTATTGTGGCCAGTCCCGCGAAATTGGGATCAGGAATAAACGTGATGCTGCTGTCGGGCGTAATTGACCAGCTGCCGGCATTGGCCGGGCTGCCCGTGCCCAGTGAACTAATCGTGAGCGGGGATCCCTGGGGATCTGAATCATTCCTTAATACATTTACTGTTACGCTGGTGCCCGGCGCGCAGGAACCGATCGCGGCTCCGTCGTTTACCGCGGAAGGCGGCGTGGGCGGCGCCGTGATGGTAACGGGGAACGACTGGAAACTGCTGCGGCCGCAATTATCCGTCACGGTGCAGGTGATGATGCAGGCCCCCGGCGAGGCCCCGGCGGGATTATAGGTCGTTGATGTGGAACTGGGATTTGAAAAAGTTCCCCCGCAGGTAGATGTCCACAAATATGTAAATGTTATTCCGGTCAGGGGTGATGTGGCCGATACCGAGAGGTTCAACGGCGAACCGTTACCGGGAATGAGTGTACCGGCACTAATGCCCGTAACATTGATATGGGGTGCCTTGGGTTGCACCTGGAAAAAACTGAAATTGAAAAATGCTCTTTGCGCGGCTACATCATTCGCCGTTCCTTTATTGTGCGAGTGTCCGGCTTCATACATCACATAACCGCGGTTGGGATCGTCGAATGCCCTTCCGTAAGCAATCAGCGCCGCCACATTCCCGTTCGCAAGGTCCGGTGTTACCACATCAGACTGCGTGGGATCGTAGGCGATGATCTGCACCCCGGGTCTCCAGCGGGTGGCGGTACCCGGGCCCGTATTTTGTTTGGGCAGATAGATCTGTTCAGAGCCGTTTAGCTGGGCTGCATCGGTTACGCCCATGTACTGTGCCACGGGGTCGTCAAATAAACGGTGCGTATAGGGAATGGATCCGGTCGTATGGGTTGTCCATAGCGTTAAGCTGTTATTAACCCAGGGCGTGGGGGCCGTGGCGGTAGTCCGGGTGGTCAGGAAATTCATCTGCTGCGTTGTATTTCCCGGGTTGATGGAATTTTCCATGGCGCTTACGGCATGACAGGCGGCCCAGATGGAACCGAGGCAATTCAGGTTCCATGTATACAGATTACTGTGGGTGGACCAGGTCGGGTCGGCATGCGGCATCACAAAAAAATCATCGCAGCAATCCAGGGTCTGCGGACTTTTCCAGTTATAGGCGCCGGGAAAATCAGTCAGGTTGATACCGGCATTGGTCAGGTAACCCTGCGCGATGGCGCCGTTGGCCGCATCCAGGGTCCAGCGGGGCGCAGCGAAAATGGTTGAACTTACCGCTACAGAAAATGCACTGCCTGTCGTTACGCCCTGTACGCCCTGCCCCTGCCAGTAACTGATCCGGCTATTCACTGCGGCGGTTCGGTAGGAAGCCGGAATAATGAATGTTCCTCCTTTATAGGCGTTGCCGTTATAGGTAAAATCGATACCATCCTTTGCCTTAGCTTGTCCGATTACCCATTTGATGGGTACATGATAGTTTTTAACCAGGTCGAAGACCATTCCATAAGGCTTCAGGGCATTCCCGATGGTTTGCGGGAGGATGCCCATATTCACTATAAAGGAACCCGGGGCAATGGTTTCCGTTTGCGAAAAAGATAAAAGAGAATTGGAAAATAAAAGGCAAACAAAAAGGTAATGCCTGAGCGGCTTGCGCAGTTGTGGTTTCATACACGTATTTTTCAAAAGATATTGGTTCGGGGTTCGGGTTTTCTGACGTAAAATAACGTAATCGGTTCATCAGGTGTAAGCAAAAACTCTTACAGATTTATAAAACAGCGTAGTTCCCGAAAGCATCGATTCGTAGTTTTACGAATCAATGCAGAAATAGCGATGTTTTAGCCGCTTGCGAAAGCATCGGAGATTATTACGGAATAAGGGGCAGGCCGGCGTAAGTATATTTTCGGATATAGGAAACCGTGAATTAACGTACCAGCACCCAGGCTGCCCACTTGTAAGGGTCGTTCCGGTATTTGTTCTTCATTACCGTTTGCGCATGGTAAAAGGCGTCGCTGATCGATTCCTTATTGAAAAGATTTTTATAGAATTCCTGCATGAACTCCGCGGTTTCCGCATCGGGCACTTTCCATAAACTCATCACCAGGTTCTGTACGCCCGCCATTTTAAAAGCGCGCTGCAAACCGTACACGCCCTCGCTGCCCTGGATATCGCCAAGGCCCGTTTCGCAGGCGGAGAGCACCGCGAGTTTGGTATTGGGGAGGTACATATTGGAAACTTCATAAGCGGTCAGGATCCCGTCTTCCACACCGGCAACGGGGTGGCCCTTCCACGCGTTATTGGCGCCGGCCAGGGCGAGACCGGACCGGATGAGGGGGTTGTCTGATTGTTTGAAAACAACAGCTCCGCGCTCGCGTTCGTTTTTATTTTTTGGCAGGGCGTCCGGGAAAAAGAATCCATGCGTGGCAATGTGTATAATAGCCGGCGAATTATTTCCCGTCAGGTTTTTAAATGATTCTTCAGTGGCATCCAAACCCCTTGTGATATGAAAAGGAATACTCCGGGATCTGGCAAGTTCCTGAATCATCTCTGTTTCGCTGTCGGTTCCCGGCAAGTAAGGAAACCCGGGGTTATTTTCCCTGAGTAAATCTTCAGGAAGCGAACGACTAATCTTATTTTGACCAAAATATTTATTTACGGAGGATGCAATTGTTCCTGAATCCGCAGTATACTCAATAGCGCCAAAAATAACCAGTGAATCCCCGGGAGTCAATTGCAGCGATTGTTGCCCCTTTAAATAGCCCGTTGAATTAAGTTGCACGAGTTTATATTTATCACTCACTAAAACCTGTTGGTCGTCCGGTATTGCCGCTAAAGAGATTTTATGGAGGATTCCTGCCGGTGAAAAATAAATAGTATTAATATTTTTTAACCCGGACTCCAAAGGTTTCCAGACCAGGTCATAAAGCGAGCGGCCCCTGGCCGGCTTTTTTCCTTTTGCATAAATATTCCGGATTTCCTGAACACTTCCGCTGCCCTTGCCCGGCTTCAGGAGCTCTTCCATTTTTCTTTTTTCAAAAAGCGGGATCCATTCTGGTTCAAGCCGGTCCTTTCTCAGTAACAGGGCAGCATAATAAATACTATCGGTCCATCGGCTACCGTTATACTCCCGGAACTGAACAAATTGAATAGCCGCTTCCCCGGGGGATAATTCCTGCCATACATCCCGCCAGTCATAGTCTTTTTCATTTTCTTTCTCCCGAACAAAATCGGCAGATAGTCGGCTTAGTGTTCTTTCCATTTCATTGGCCTGTTCTTCCAGCTGCAGATCCCGTCCATTTCTTTCATCCTTTGCTTTTGTTAACCAGTACGCCAACTGCTCCCGAACGTTTATCCATCCCATGTATTTATTCCGAAGCGATGTATCCCGGATTTCAGCTGCGTTTTGTTTTAAACGGCTTAAAGAAGACAACACAAGACAATTATTATAAAGACAAATATTAAATGCAAGGCTATCCAGGCGTTTTTGCTGAGTGGCGCTGCGATAGGATAAGAAAATATCCTGGCTTTCCGCCACTCTTTTTATGTAAATGGATTTTTCTTTTTCCGAAGTAAAGCGGAAAGCTTTTGCCAGATTTATTTTTTGTGACAGGAAAGTCTCATTGAAATATTTACTGGCCGAATCAACTTTATGCATACGCCAGAACAAAGCCGCAGTATTTTTACAATTTTCCGCATATGATTCGTGCGCCTGGCCGAATATATTTTTATATATCCGGTTTGATGCCATAAAGTACTTTACTGAATTCTTATAGTCCCCTTTATCCCGGTACAGTCCGGCAATCCCGTCACAACTCTGTGCATACGCGCGGTGTTCGGTTCCATATAACTCCTTCCGGATCCGCATCGCCTCTAAAAACAGCTCTTCGGATTTTGCAAATTGCTTCCGGTAACGGTTCAGGAGCGCCAGATTATAAATTGCGTTGGCATAATTAAAATGCGATTTGCCGTAGATTTTTTCCCAGATACGGCTCGCTTTCAATAAGTACTCCTCCGCCAGGGCATATCTTCCCGTTTCCAGATACAACTCCCCTACTCCGTTACAGCTCTCTGCGTAATCATTATCGTCTTCGCCCAGTAATTCCTTTCTGATCTGTAGGGCCTCCAGTTCGTATGGCTCTGCCTTTTCATAAAGGCCCATGGAAATATAAACATAGGCCAGGTCATAACAGTTAATAGCGAAATATACGCTCTTCCGGCCGTGGAGTTTTTCAAAGATCCGCCGGGTTTCCAGGTCATACCGTTCGGCTTCATCATATCGTCCCATATCCACACAGAGATTGGCCAGGTTATTACAAATGGTTCCGTATTGGTGACTGTCGGTTCCGTAAATAGCCATGATAATTTGCCGGGCATCCAGATAATATTTTTCCGACTTGTCAAATTGCCCGGTTTCTTCGTACAGGAGACCCAGTACATTATTAACGGCAGCCAGGTCCTTATGTTTACTGTCTAACAGGGCGGTTCGTATCCGTAATGCTTCCAGATAATTGAACTCTGCCAGCTCAAACTGGTTCCTGGTATATTTTATTTTTCCGAGTTCATAACAGGCCCTTGCATAAAATAAACTGGAGGCCCCTTCAATTCTTTTGCTGATATTAACCGACTGCGTCAACAAGGATTCGGCTTTGTCTAATTCGTCATTACCGGCATAGAGGGAACCCAGGTCCAAAGCCAATTTTGCAAATGTCATTGTCCCGGAAGAGTCTTTTTGAAGATCGGTTGCAGCGGATTGATAAAATGAAATCGCACGGGCTTTATTCCGCTGCGAAACATAATATTTCGCACTGTCAATATTTTGCTGCCAGGTCTGCGCGTACAGCCGGCTGAAGCCGGCCAAAAACAGTACAGCAACTATCAGTTGTTTACTAGTCATATACATTATCTGTTACTTTGAAAAGAGTCTTGGTAATCTGTTCAAAAGTTACTGGTTACATAAGCGTGCGGACTACCGGGATTGTGTAAGTGAAATCTCAGGTATTCAATTTACATTTTTTCTGAAAATAAAAAAAGCGGCCCGAAAGCCGCTTTCCTGTATATAAGCAGTGCGTCTTTACGCTTTGTATTGCGGGATAATGCTGTTGGCCAGTTCCACCATCTTCTTCAAACCTTCTTCGGGAAGGTTGCCGTTCTTGAATTCGGCCATCAGTTCCGGCATCTTGTTCTCCATCTCCATCAGGAAATGCTCTTCGAATTCCCTGACCTTCCGCACCGGCACTTCCCTGAGCAGGCCGTTGGTGCCGAGGTAGATGATCGCCACCTGCTTTTCCACCGCGAAGGGCGTGTACTGGGGCTGCTTCAGGATCTCCACGTTACGCGCACCCTTGTCAATTACATTCTTGGTAGCCGTATCGAGGTCGCCGCCGAATTTGGAAAAGGCTTCCAACTCGCGGTAGAGGGCCTGGTCCAGTTTGAGGGTACCCGCCACTTTTTTCATCGACTTGATCTGCGCGTTACCACCCACACGGCTAACCGAAATACCCACGTTGATCGCGGGACGGATACCCGACAGGAACAGGTTGGTCTCGAGGAAGATCTGCCCGTCGGTGATCGAGATCACGTTGGTGGGGATATAGGCCGATACGTCGCCGGCCTGTGTTTCGATGATCGGGAGGGCCGTCAGCGAACCGCCGCCTTTCACCAGGTGTTTGATGCTCCCGGGCACGTCGTTCATGTTGCGCGCCACTTTATCATCGCTGATGATCTTGGCCGCGCGCTCAAGCAAACGGCTGTGCAGGTAGAATACGTCGCCGGGATAGGCTTCGCGTCCGGGGGGACGGCGCAGCAGCAACGATACTTCGCGGTAGGCCACGGCCTGCTTGGAAAGATCATCATAGATGATCAGCGCGGGGCGGCCGGTGTCGCGGAAAAATTCGCCGATGGCGGCGCCGGCAAAGGGTGCATAGAACTGCAGCGGCGCGGGATCGGAAGCCGAAGCGGCCACGATAATGGTATACTCCATCGCGCCGTTGTCCTGCAGGGTCTTCATCACGTTGGCGATGGTAGAGGCTTTCTGCCCGATAGCCACATAGATGCAATACACGGGCTTGCCCGCTTTATAAAATTCTTTCTGGTTGATGATCGTATCAATACAGATCGCCGACTTGCCGGTCTGGCGGTCGCCGATCACCAGCTCGCGCTGTCCGCGTCCGATGGGGATCATCGCGTCGATGGCCTTGATACCGGTTTGCAGCGGTTCTTTCACGGGCTCGCGGAAGATAACGCCGGGCGCTTTTCTCTCCAGCGGCATTTCATAACGCTCGCCGCTGATGGGGCCCCTGCCGTCGATCGGCTCGCCAAGGGTATTCACCACGCGGCCCACCATACCCTCTCCCACTTTGATCGAAGCGATCTGCCCGGTGCGTTTTACTTTCGCGCCCTCGCTGATATCCCCGCTTTCACCCATCAATACCACGCCCACATTGTCCTCTTCGAGGTTCAGGGCGATGGCCCTGACGCCGTTTTCAAATTCCACGAGTTCGCCGTAACGAACATTGCCCAACCCGTACACGCGGGCGATACCATCGCCTACCTGCAGCACCGTACCCACTTCCTCGAGGTCGGCCGAGGCGTTGAAATTGCTCAGCTGCTGGCGCAGGATCGCGGATATTTCATCTGGTTTAATCTCTGCCATATATTTTTTAATTATAAATTTTAAATTCTAAATTTTAAATGGAGAACGCCAATTTAACATTCAACATTTAGCATTTTATATCCCCTATCTAATTATATATTTTAAATTTTAAATGCAGCGCCAATTTAACATTCAACATTTAACATTCAACATTTAACATTCAGCATTTAGCATTTAATATCCCTATCTTATTTTGTAAATAAAATCATTATTATCAAATTGCTTGGCGATCGCCTTCAGGTCGTACGCCACGCTGGCGTCGATCAGTTTGTCGCCGAGCTGTATCACAAAACCGCCGATCAGCGCTTCATCCACTTTTTCCTCCAGCTCGATGTCTTTGAACCCTGTTGTTTTCCTTACCTGCTCCACGATCGCCTGCCTCACGGCATCCTGCAGCGGCGCGGCGCTGCTGAGCTTTACCACCTGGATATTTTTATGCTCCTTGTAGGAAGCGATAAACGCGTTCGCGATTTCAGGCAGGTTGCTTTCGCGCCCCTTGGTAACCAGTAATGCGTTAAAGCCCGCGGTGAGATCGGAGAGCTGCCCGCGGGTTACGGCTGCCAGGATCTTCTTCTTGGTATCCGCATTGATGATCGGGCTCCGCAGCAGGTTCACAAAATCACGGTTGCTTTTGCAGACCCCGTGCAGCCACTGCATATCGGCATACACTTTTTCCAGCTGGCCCTTTTCAATGGCCAGCCCGATGAGTGATTTGGCGTAACGCGCGGCTAAACGTGGATTGGGCATATAATATTAAGTAATGAGCTTTGAGCGGTGAGCTTTGAGCACGGGCCCTGGCTCACGGCCGGGTTAATTCAATTTTACTTCGTCAACCAGTCCTTTGATATGGGCTTCCTGCGCTTCGCGGTTCCCCAGTTCTTTCCGGAGCACTTTCTCACTCACTTCGATCACCAGCTTGCCCACCTGGTTTTTCACTTCTGTCAGCGCCGCCATTTTCTGCGCGTTGATGGCCGCCTGCGCTTCCGTTACGATCTTGTTGGCTTCGCTCTTGGCCTGTTCTTTCGCTTCGTTGATGATTTTATCCTTGGTTTCGCGGGCTTCCTTCAGCAACTGCGCCCTTTCCTCACGCGCCCTGGCCAGCAGCGCTTCGTTCTCGCTCTTCATCTGCGCCATTTCAGCCTTTACCCGCTCGGCCGTGGCCAGCGAATCGGCGATCGACTGCTCGCGTTGCTTCAACCCCTTTACAATGGCGGGCCAGGCGAATTTTCCCAGGATGAAAAACACCACCAGGAATGCCAGCAGCGTCCATATCAGCAACCCGAATTCGGGAGTAAGAAGATTCATACGTTCAATTTGAAAATTTCTCAATTACGCAACGGCTGAACCGCACATCGCGCCATTTCACCTGTTGAAAAATTAACTGCATCCTCCGCCCTGTGCATCGGATGCAGTATTGTCTTTACATGACCATGGCCAGAAAGCCCACGATGATGCCGAACAGGGCGGCACCTTCAACCAGCGCCGCGGTCAGGATCATGTTGGCCCGGATATCGTTCAGCGCTTCCGGCTGGCGCGCGATAGATTCAACGGCGCCCTTACCGATCTGACCGATACCAATACCGGCGCCGATGGCTGCGAGACCCGCACCGATCGCACCGCCCGCACTGGCCACGGGACCTGCTAATAAAACATTCAGTAAATCCATAATTCAACTTTTATGTTTGTTAATAAAAAACGTTTAAATCATCACGGCGTCGTCATAGCCCGCGGCCGTATGCTTGTCGTCGTGGTGATGTTCCCCTTCGCGGGCCTGGCCGATGAACACGGCGGTCAGCATCGCGAAGATGAAGGCCTGGATAAATGCCACCAGCACCTCGATGAAATAAATAAATATGGTAAAGGCCACGGACAGCGGCGATACGCCCCAGCCAATGGCGGGATTCATCTGTCCGAAAATAAAGATCAGCATGATCAGGCAGATGATGATGATATGCCCGGCCACCATATTGGCGAAAAGCCGTATGATCAGGGCCACGGGTTTGATAAACACGCCGAGGAATTCAACCGGCACCAGGATCAGCTTCACGCCCATGGGAATTCCCGGGGGGTTGAAAATATGTCCCCAGTAATGTTTGTTCGAACTGAAGAGAATCACCCCGAAAGAAATCAGGCCCAGCACCAGGGTAAAGGCGATATTGCCCGTTACATTGGCAGAACCGGGGATCAGCCCGAAAATGTTATTGATGAGAATAAAGAAAAATACGGTCAGTAAATAAGGGAGGTATTTTTCATAATGATGCCCGAGGTTGGGTTTGGCCACTTCATCCCGCACAAAAGTGATCACGGGTTCAAACAAACCCTGCGCCCCTTTGGGCGCGGTAACCACCCCTTCTCCTTTTTTATAGCGCTTCGCGATCCGGAGCATGACCCATACAAAAATGAAAAGCGCCACCATCATCTGCACCACGTTCCTCGTCAGCGAAAGGTCGTATACTTTCACGGAGGGGTCGATCTCACCGGCTTCGTTGACGGCTATGATCTGCTGGGGATTGAATTTTTTCCGCTGGGCCGAATCGATGTTTTTCAGGTATTCTCCCATGTTTTCCTCGGTGAGAATGACATAGTTTTTATAGGGGTGTTCGCCGTGGTGGAACTTCGACGACATGAAAAAGTCGACACCCCGCTGCGGGGAATAGAGGATCACGGGAAGCGGGATGCTTACCGGGTGTTTGCTGCCGTCCTTGTGCACGATATCGAGAAAATGGAATTCGTGGGCGTTCAGCACGTGGCCGAAAATGACATCTTTGGCGTTGAATTTTTCCTTTTTGGGCTCCCCTCCCTCCTGGGCCTGTGCCCGGGCGGAAATGAAGAGACAAAAAACGCTGAAAGCCGCTACAGTAAAGGATTTGAAACGCCTTGACATCATACCTGTCCTGAAATTTTGCGCAAAGATAAGGGTGGGTGGTCAAAAACGAACCCCGGTTGAAAGGAATTTGGGGAATAAAAGGGATTTCAGAAAAAAAACAGGTGTATGGGACCAACGCTACTGTCAGGGCTCTGATTATCAGCATACTGCCACCGGGATTGCCTCATGCAACCGGAACCTTTTTTTCGAATTGCATTTCATATAACTGGGCATAGAATCCCCGGTTTTTCATTAACTCATCATGCGTTCCCGATTCCCGGATCTCGCCCTTGTCAAGCACGATGATTTTATGGGCTTTCCGGATCGTGGACAGGCGATGGGCGATGATGATGGAAGTCCTGCCCTGTATCAGGGTGTCGATGGCGTGCTGGATCAGCCTTTCGCTTTCCGTATCCACCGACGAAGTGGCTTCATCGAGTATAAGAATGGATGGATTGTACAGCAGGGCCCTGATAAACGACAGCAACTGCCGCTGACCAAGAGAAAGCGTGGCGCCCCGTTCCCTAACATTGAAATCATAGCCGCCCGGCAGGCGCATGATGAAATCGTGCATCCCGATCAAACGGGCCGCTTCGGTCACTTTCTCCGGCGGGATGGCGGGATTGCGCAGGGTAATATTGTCCATCACCGAGCCCGAGAACAAAAATACATCCTGCAGCACCACCCCGATATTTTTCCGCAGCGCTCCCAGTTCATATTCCTCGATATCAGTATCGTCAATTTTGATCTGGCCGCGCCGGATATGGTAGAGCCGGTTGAGCAGGCTGATGATCGAGGTCTTTCCGCTGCCGGTATGTCCCACCAGCGCGATGGTCTCCCCCGGCCGGGCCGTGAATGATATATCTTTTAATACATATTGTTCTTCGTTATAGGCAAACCACACATGGCTGAATTCAATCTTTCCCTCCGTTTTCCCCGGCGCGAAACTTCCGTTGTTGTCAGCGAAGTCGGGATTGTCCAGCACTTTGAATACCCGTTCGCTCGCGATAATTCCCATCTGCAGCACATTGAATTTATCCGCGATTACGCGCAGCGGCCGGAAGAGGAGATTAAGACAAAGAATAAAGGAAATAACAGTGCCCTGCTGGCTTTCCCGCAGGTGAAGCGCTTCTTTGGAGGTCCACCAGACAATCAATCCGATGGCCAGCGCCAGCACGATCTCCACAACGGGGAAAAAAACGGAATAGGCGAAAATGGCCCTGATATTGGCGTTGCGGTGTTCCCTGTTGATCTTTTTGAATTTCCTGAATTCCCGCTCCTCCGACGCGAAGGCCTGCACCACAGCCATGCCGGTGAGGTGTTCCTGTACAAAAGCGTTAAGCTGGGCAACGGCATTGCGCACTTTGAAAAAAGAACGGTTGATGCTTTCCTTGAAATAATACGTCGCGATCAGGATGATCGGGAACGGGATCAGCGCCACCAGGGTCAGCTGCCAGTCGCTCCAGAACATGAATACCAGCACACAGACGATTGAGAGCAGATCGGCGATAATGGGCACGAGCCCGTCTGAAAAAATATCGTTGATCGACTCAATATCGTTGATCGTCCGCGTGGTCAGGGTGCCAATGGGTGTTTTGTCGAACTGCGACAGGTTCAGTCCCATGATCTTTTCATAGGTCTGCACCCGCAGGTCCTTCACCACCGACTGCCCCAGCGTGGCCGTGGTAAACGTAAAAAGAAACCGCATGGCCGTTTCCACCAGGATCAGCCCGATCTGGATGATGGTGATATTGATCAGCATCGCCACGGCTTCGTTCGCGATGTAACGGTTTACGGTCAGCTGGATCAGCATTGGCCGCACCGGGGTGACCAGCGCCAGCAGGATGGCCAGTGTAACGGAGAGGTAAAACTTTTTCTTATACGGCGCCGCATAGCGGAATACCCGGCGCAATAAAGCAAGGTCGAAGAAACGCTGTTTTTTTTCAGGCAAAACGGGGGATTAAGAAAGAGCAAATCTAAGCACTGCGGTCGTATTTGTCATACCGGTCATAAAGGTCATGGAAGTCATACAGGTCATATAAGTCATTCAGGTCATACGGGTCATATAAGTCATATA
>CAYNSL010000055.1:0-1839 GCA_964399755.1 uncultured Chitinophaga sp.
GCCAACTTCTCCCTTCACTGGTGTCTTTGCCCCAATGCCAACTGGTATATTGCGCGCCGCCTTCCTGATATACCCATGCTTATAAAAAATGAATGCCATATCGTGCTCGGCACCGACAGCCTGGCATCCAATCATCAATTGAGTATGCTGGCTGAGATCAGAACAATCCGGCAGCATTTTCAGCAACTGGAATTACAAACATTGTTGCAATGGGCTACGCGCCATGGCGCTGTGGCACTGGAACTGGATGAATTGCTCGGAAGTTTTGAGAAAGGAAAGCGCCCGGGGGTCGTAGTGATCAGTGAAAATTTGGAAACCAGCCGCCGCCTGATTTAAAAAATGCTGAAGAAAAAAATCACCGCAATCACCTCCTGCAGAAATTTGAAGTGAACAACACGGCGGGCCTGGTCATAATCGCCATCCGGGAAGGCTGGGTTTAACGGAGTATCTCGCGCAGTACAGGCAGGGTCTTCAGCGTGCCGAAATCGGGGACATGCAGGGCATAATAGGTTTCATAGCGCTGCAACAGGCTGCGCCGGAATTCATGGTTCAGCCTGATACCCGCGAGTTCAGCCGGCTGCATCACTTTCAGCAATTGAGAAGTGATCTCCGCCTGTTTTCCCTCCAGGAAATGCGGATGATCCGGGCGCTGCTCCCTGTAAGTACCTTCCTGCAGGTCGAGGTAAATCCGGGTTGCATTGTAGTTGTCATCAATCCGGAAGCCGAAAAAATGTGTCAGGTGCAGCGCGAAAAACAAGGGCAGGTTGGCCGTAACCGGGCCGCCGCTTTCATCCAGCTGCAAAAAAACATCTTCGGTGAAATGAAAGAGATCGGGATTATTTTCCGGTTGCTTCAGGGTCCGGGTTAATAGTTCCACCATGAACAGGGCGACCGCATTTTTTGGAACATCCGAGAACAGGTGGCGGTAAACCGTTCCCCACCTGAATTCCCTGATCCGGTTCAGGTGTTTGAGTTCATTGTGATAAACAACCAGGTCCAGCATCGCCCCGGGCTGGAACAGGCCGGCCTTTCCCGCCCCTTTTTTGGAGGAGGCGCGTACGCCGCTGACCAGGTAGGATTGCACCCCGAACAATTCCGTGAAAATGGTAACGATAAGGCTGCTGTCACCGTATTTCACCGCGCGCAGGACCATCCCCCTTGTCTTATGCAGTTTGTCGGGCATTATTACCGGTATAATCCCTCCTTGTTATTGCTTTCGTTACACCAGTTTTGCGGATTCTCCCTGATGTATTTCCGGATACTGTTCAATTCTTCCTCGTCCCGGATGATATGATCATAAAAACGGGATTGCCAGGCAAATTCGATTTTATGATTTGTTGCAAAGGATTTAACCCCGGCCTTATATCCCCTGATCACCGAAGAGATATTTCCGGATTGTGGTCCGAATCTATTCTGGTATTCCCTTTCATCCCGCCGTAGAGACGCAATATTTTGCGTCTCCGCAATATTTTGTATCTCCGCTATATTTTGTATCTCCACAATATTTTGTGTCTCCACAATATTTTGCGTCTCCGGATTTGTTTTTTTATCTTTTTTAGGAGACGCATCATTATGCGTCTCTACATTTTCCCCGGCCCCATCACCAATCGTATTTTTTGAAACAAACAGTATTCCATGAAGGTGGTCCGGCATCACAATAAATTCATCCAGGATGATAAAGGGAAAATGTTCCGGTATTTTTTTCCAAAATTCATTGGCAATAACCCCGATCGGTGTCAGCCGTAGAGACGCAATATTTTGCGTCTCCGGAACATTTTGCGTCTCCGGAACATTTTGCGTCTCCGGAATATTTTGCGTCTCCGGATTATTTTGCGTCTC
>CAYNSL010000055.1:1939-21333 GCA_964399755.1 uncultured Chitinophaga sp.
GGATTATTTTGCGTCTCAGGTCGTATTAAATTGTCCTGTCGCGGAAGTGCATTTTTATCTGCCCCGGACCCTTTGTTTTGGTCTTTTTTCAGAGACGCAAAATGTTGCGTCTCTACATTATTCTCCGGAATGAATTTTCCGAAAAAAGGAAAATGTCCTGCAGTGCATATGGTAATAAAATAGGCGCCGTTCTGACCGTAATCATACCCCTGCAGCCGTGCGGAAGGTATTCTGTATTTATTTTGATATTTATCGGGCATTTTGATTGTTTTCTGCCGTAGAGACGCAACATTTTGCGTCTCTATATTTAATAATAATACCCCGAATATTTTTCACCCCTGTTATGTTTCATGATCCTGCCGTAGAGACGCAACATTTTGCGTCTTTTTTTTTATGACCTTGTATTTAATATCTCTGTTTGAATATTATTATCCTGTTCGAGCTGAAAAATTTTGAATCCCTTGTGGAATATTATTATCTTTTTAGAGACGCAAAATATTGCATCTCTACAGAAGATGATTCTATCGTGCAATAAAAAATATTTTCGCCGCCGTTCTTTCCTTTCTTCCGTCATCGCTGACCAATACAAGATAAGCGCCGCTGGAAATTTTCTGCCCGTGGTAATTACGACCGTCCCATACAGCCTGCCCGCCCAGGGCACGGGTCTGGTACACCAGTCTTCCATCCAGTTCGGTGATCTTGACGATCGCGTTGTTCACCAAACCGCGGATGGCGATCGTGCCCCCAAACCCGGGAGGCACGGGGTTGGGAAAGACCAGTACGTCTTCATTTTTTTCGCCGCCTTCCGTAGCCGTGCTGCGGAATGAACAGATCCCTTTCAGCGTGGCAAAATAGACTTCACCGGTTTTCCCGTCGATCGCAATTTTTTTTACATCACTGCTCAGCAGCGGGCTGTTGTCTTCAGTAAAGCGGTAGATCACTGTTTCACCGGTAGCGCTTACAAGAAAAACGCCGTTCTTCGTGGCCAGCCATTTCCGGTCGGCCCCGTCCACGGCGATACTACGCACTTCCTGTCCCCTGCATAAGTACCCCGCAAAATTCCCGTTGGGCACCACCGGCCATACCGCATTGCAGGAAGAGCCGCTGAAGACCGATTCGGGACATTCAAAAACGCCCACGCCGTCAGCGGTGCCCGCCCAGATGAACCCGCTTTTATCCTTTGCCAGGCATAGCACATCAGCGGCAGGCAGGTTACCGTTACCGGCGCCGGTGCCGAATTTTTTCCAGCGGTCATCGCCGGTATTATCGATCGATGCGCCGGGATCGAAACAGATCAGCCCGTTTCCCTTGGGCGACACGATCCATTTGTAATCGTTGTCGTCGATCACGATCTGAGCAAGTGCATTTTCAAACAGGGAAAAAGGCAACGCTAAATTTTTCCAGCTTCCGTCGCTTTTGCGAACGCATAACGGCCGGGCAGCCCCGTAATTGGATATCCATAAATTATCAGCGCCGTCGACTGCCAGTCCCGATACCCGGTAACTCCCGGGATCCCCGATCGCAGCGCCGAGGTAGTTTTGCTTGAAAATTTCGAAAGCGGGTCCGGGTTTTATATGCAGTAAGCCGCCGCCATATGAGCCCGCCCAGAGGCTCTCATCCTTTTTATCTGCCGCCAGGGTGATAAAATCCAGCAATGAATCCAGTACCCCGTAGCGGTAGCGGTTGGTGTTGGTCCAGGCGCCCTCCCGGAACTGAAAAATGCCATCGCCATTGTATAAATAGTTCCAGGCCTCGTTTACCGAACCGGCCGCAGCATAAAAAACGGAACGGTAAACCAGCAGGTCACCGCCTGCCGTTCCCTGCGGCGAGTTGAGCGAATATTGCGTAAACGCCAGCGCGGTGCCGATCCTGGAAAGACAGGCAAACTGGTCGGCCACCCAGGGTTCATTAAGATAAAGGATCGCTTTGCGCGGATACGATACGGCCGCTGTATTGGCGATAACACGGGAAACAGTTCCATCGGGGTTCAGGATGACGACGCGGGCGGCGCCCCCGGTTTGCCTTTCACATACCTGTATTTTATTTTCCGTGGCATTGCTGCTTACAAAGGGCCAGCCATCGGTATATAATAGCGACCAGATATTCCCGTTCAATGTAAAGAGCGAATCGTTTTTCTGCACGATGATTTTACCCCCGGCGGACAGGGCATTCCTGCAGGGCCCCGCGGGCAGGCCATTGCTTCCCCCCAGGTTTTGCCAGCTCGCAAAATCGGCCAGGTTGGGGGCGTTCATGGCCGCTTTTTTCAATCCTTCTTCCGTTGCGGCGTAAAAAAAACTGCCGTCGCTGCAAAACCCGTTCACTTTTACGGGGTTTCCGCCGTTACCGATAAACCAGGAATCCTTTACCTCGTAGCGTAACCCGTCGATCACCACCACCCCCAACCCGGTGGAGAGATAATAATAATTACCGAGCGGGTAAATATTGTAAATGGTTTTATCGCCCGTGATATTATCCCTTTTGATATCGGGTATATTATAAATATCATTCCTGTACAGGATATCGATATTGCTATTGCCGTATGCGATGAACAATTTATGATTGGTTTCATCATAACGGATGGCGCTGATCCCCGTTTCGCTCAGCCCGCTGATGCGGCTGTATCTTTCGACGGACTGATCAGCGATGCTTACGGAAAAAAGACTGAAAGGCGTTGCGCAATACAGCAGGCCGTCGCCGGCGGTCAGGTCAATGGCGCTGTTATAGGGCAGGTGTTCCCGCCATTGCCCGATGGGCGGGACAGGTTCCTGCGTCCGGGCAAAAACCGGGATCAGCAATACAAACAGGATAACGCTTGATCTCACCTGTCAAAAATATTCTAAAGTCACAATAGTCTCGGAAGTCATATAGGTCATGACAGTCATATCAGTCATATGAAGCCGGGAATCCGGCATTTCGGGGAATGATGAAGTTGACCTGATGCCATATGACTAATTTGACCTATATGACCTATATGACCTGTTTGACAGCTATGACTGATCTGACTCATACTCCTTATTTCCTCTTTTTACCGTTTCTTTGCGCGGATCAACATCCCCGATTCATTATGTGGAAGCACCTGGGCCGCATTATCCTGAAATACCGTATCCCCTTACTGATTGCTATGGCCGGTGTTACTGCCTTTATGGGTTACCATGCCGGTAAAGTGAAGATCAACTATGACTTTTCCAAAGCTATCCCCGTCAACAATCCCAAGTACAAAGTATACCAGGAGTTCCGCAAACAATTCGGGGAAGACGGCAACCTGCTGGTGATCGGTATTCAAACCGGGGAAAATGCCGATTTCTTCAAAGAGAAATTATTCAACGCTTATGCCGGGTTGCTGCGCGACCTGAAAAAAACAGAGGGGGTGGATGATATCATTGCCGTTCCCTCCGCGATCAACCTCGTCAAAGTACCGGAAACCGAAAAGCTGAAAGCCGATACCATTTTCCCCGAGCGGAAACTGACCCAGGCGGAGATCGACAGCGGCGCCGCCGTTTTTCTCCGATTACCTTTTTACAGGGGACTGCTCTACAATCCCGATACCCATGCCTGGCTGATGGGCGTTCGGATCAACAGGGACCTGATGTCTTCGGGTAAACGAAACATCATCACCCGCAATATCAGCGGGCTGGCGGATGCTTTCGGCCGCGAAAACCAGTTGACCGTTCACCAGAGCGGGCTACCCCTGATCCGTTCGGAATTATCGATCCGCGTGATCCGGGAAATGCGGATGTTCATCCTGGCCTCGGCCATCCTCTCGGCCCTGATCCTGCTGATCTTTTTCCGCTCCTTCAGCGCGATGCTGCTTTCGCTGGCGGTCGTGGCGCTGGGCGTGGTCTGGAGTTTCGCCACCATGGAACTGCTGGGTTTTAAACTCAGCATCCTCAACGCGCTGATCCCTTCCCTGATCGTGGTGATCGGCATCCCGAACTGCATTTATTTTTTCAATAAGTTCCATACCTCCTTTAATGAAACGGGCGATAAAAATAAAAGCCTGGTGATGATGGTGGACAAGATGGGCGTGGTTACACTTTTCTGCAACCTTACCGCGGCCATCGGTTTCGCCGTTTTTTCGCTGACGCAAAGCCAGATCTTAAAAGAATTCGGCATCGTGGCGGGTATTAATATTTTCGCACTGTTCATCATCTCGCTGATCTTTATTCCCGCCATCCTCAGTTTCCTGCCCGCACCCAAATCGCGGCATACCCGTTACCTGCAGAACCCGGGGTTAAACCGCTGGCTCGGGCGGCTCGAGCGCTGGTCACTCAATCACCGTAAACTGATCTATCTCGTTACCTCGGTGCTGGTGATCGTTTCGGTCATGGGTCTGCTCCGGTTAAAATCACTGGGACATATTGTAGATGATCTTCCCAAAAATGACCGGGTTTATGCCGATCTGCGCTTCTTCGAATCCAATTTTAAGGGCGTGATGCCACTGGAAATTATCATCGATACCCGAAAAAAATTCGGGGCGAGCCGCAACCTCAATAACCTGGAACGGATCGATTCGCTCACGCAATACCTGTCGGGTATGAGCGCCATCGCCAAACCCCTGAGCATTACCGAAGGACTGAAATTCGCGAAGCAGGCTTTTTTCGACGGCGACAGCAACAGTTATTCGATGCCTTCCGCCTACGATCTCCCGGCCCTCTCGCAATACCTGAACATGCGGAACGATTCCAATGGCAACGGAAAAAATTCTTTTGCGAAACTGGTGGCCACCTTTATGGACAGCAACAAACAGCGAGCCCGCGTCAGTGTGAGCATGGCGGATGTGGGTACCCGCCGTCTCCCGCAGATCCTCGACAGTATCAACGGGCGGATCGGGCAACTTTTCGCCAAAGACAAATTCGATGTGCAGCTGACCGGCACCAGCGTCACTTTCCTCGAAGGCAGCAGGTATATCATCAATGGACTAAAAGATAGTATCATCTGGGCCTTTTTACTGATCGCCGTCTGTATGCTATATCTTTTCCGGTCGGCCCGGATCCTGCTCTGTTCCCTCATCCCCAACATCATTCCCCTCCTGATCACGGCCGGCGTGATGGGCTGGATGAATATACCCCTGAAACCTTCTACCGTGTTGGTTTTCAGCGTGGCGCTGGGGATCGCCATCGATGTTACGATCCGGTTCCTTGTCAATTATAAACAGGAATTGCCCCATAACCGGTACGACATGAAAAAGACGGTGATCGATACCATCCACAGCACCGGGATCAGCATCATTTATACTTCGCTGGTGCTGATTGCCGGGTTTATCATTTTTTGCTTCAGCGGGTTTGGCGGCACCCAGGCCCTTGGCTGGCTTACCTCGCTTACCCTGGTTACCGCCACCTTCACCAACCTCGTCCTTTTACCCGCCATTTTAATTTCCTTTGTGAAAATGAAGAAATGATTGATTTTAGTACATTTACACTTGCATGAAACGACGAAAACGGCCGGTTCTGTGCAGCAACAATCCGGAGAAAACTGTCTGACCGGGATAAGGGTTAAGGTGTACTGATTTTCAGATCAGCCATTAATTCAAAATTTGGGCGGTTTTTTAATATTTTCATGAGAGGTTAATTAATTTCAGGCCTCTTTTTTTACCTGGGCCTCGATTTCTTTATATACTAAAACTAAACGCAAATGAGAAAGCTGTTACTACTCTTATTGGGAGTTGCATTCATGGCCCTTCCGGCACTGGCGCAACGTACCATTACCGGCAAGGTTACCGATGAAAAAGGTAACCCGATGGCCAATGTATCTGTTCTTGTGAGAGGTACCACTACGGGTACAACCACCAAGGAGGATGGCTCCTACTCGCTGACTGTTCCCGCCAATGCAAAGGCGCTTGTATTTTCTTCCGTTGACATGAGCCCGGTAGAAATGGGCATCGGTACAACTTCAATCATCAACGCCACGATGAAAGCGGAAGACAGAACCATGTCAGAGGTAATCGTGGTGGGTTACGGAACCCAGCGCAAAAAGGAAGTTACCGGGGCGATCGCGTCTGTCAAGGGTGCCGCTGTTTCCGATAAACCCGTTCAGAGCTTTGAACAGGCCCTGGGTGGCCGCGCCGCGGGTGTGCAGATCACCATCCCCAACGGGGTGCTGAACAACCCCCCGGTAATCAGGATTCGGGGTACCAACAGTATCTCCCTGAGTTCTTATCCCCTGATCGTGATTGACGGTATTCCGACTTTTACCGGAGATGCAAGCGGAACCAGCGCTGCCGGTAATGCACTGGCCAGCCTGAACCCGAATGATATTGAAAGCATCGATATCGCCAAAGACGCCGCTTCGGCCGCCATTTACGGAAGCCGGGCCGCTAACGGCGTGGTCTTCATCACCACGAAAAAAGGCAAGATCGGAAAAGCAAGGGTCAGCTACGACGGTTGGGTGGGCTGGTCACAGGTACAGCGCCTGCCCGATCTGCTCAATGCGCGGGAATATACCGCGTTCAAAAACCAGGCCCTCGTGAATGCGGGTCTCTACAATGCCACGACCAATTATTTCGCGCTGACTCCTGATAAAAACGGCAATCCCATCGACACCCGCTGGTATGATTACGTGTACCGCACGGGCTTCTCGCATAGTAATACCGTCAGCGTTTCCGGCGCCAACGAATCCACCAACTATTATTTTTCGGTGGGGTATACCAACCAGGAAGGTATCGTGAAAAAGAACGATTTCAACCGGAAGAACATGCTCTTCAATATCGATCATAAAGCCGGTAAGTTCTTCAGCACCGGGGCTAAGATCTCTTATTCCAACGAAGAGAATACGGCTGCTACCAGTTCCGGTTCGCTTCCCGGCGAAGCCTTCGCAACCGCGGGCCTGGGTCGCGCCGCTATCGTGATCGCCCCGAACGTGGCTCCTTACAATAATGACGGCAGCTACAACATCAACAGCGCAAACCCTTCGCTGATCGGCATCATGGGTAATATCCTGAACGGAACGACCGTAGCCAAGCAGGTTGGTTTTTACAACCCGGTGATCTCGATCGACCGGAACAAATCAAACAGCGAAACCAATCATATCCAGGCTAACGCTTATGTACAGGTGAAACCCTTCAACTGGCTGGCGTATAAAGTTATTTATGGCATCGATTACCTGCTGGTGGACAACCTTACTTTCCAGGACCCGATCAGCGGTGAAGGTTACGGAACAACCGGCTTTGCGCAAAGCACGCACCAGGTCAACAAGAGAACCGGCTTTACACAAACTCTTTCTTTCGACCGCATATTCGCCAAAAAACACACCGTAGGCATCCTGCTCGGTACGGAAGCGCAAAAATCAAATTCTGAAGGATTCGGTATCGCACGCCAGACCCTGTCCGATCCTTTCTTCACGAATATCCAGGGCGGTTATACCACCAATAACCCCGCCGGCCTGAACATCGGACAGAACTATCTCTACTCTCTGTTCGGCCGTCTTAACTATGATTTCAATAAAAGGTATTTTATCGGCGGTAACCTCCGGAAAGACGAATATTCCGGTCTTGGTTCCCTCACACGCAAAGGGGTGTTCTGGGGAATTTCCGGTGGCTGGGACCTGGCCCGCGAAGCTTTCTGGAGCTCGCTTAATTTCAACAGGGTGTTCAGCACGTTCCGCCTCCGCGCCAGCTATGGTAAAGTGGGTAATATCGGCGGTATCGGCAACTTTGAATCCTTTTCCACTTACGGTTCCGGTTTGTATGGCGGTGTGCCTACCCTGAACTTCAATTTCTCAGGGAACCCCAACCTGCAATGGGAGACCAGTAAGAAAACCGATGTCGGTTTCAGCTGGGGTATCCTGCGGGATAAGATCACCGGTGAATTTGCATGGTACAAAAACAATATCGACGGGCTGATCCTCGACGTTCCCCAGATCCCTTCGGCCGGTTTGCCCAATGCCCTGCGTCAGAACGTAGGATCAATGTACAACCGCGGCCTTGAGATCACACTGAGCGCCACCCCGATCAACGGGAAGAAATTTACCTGGAATACGTCGTTTAATATTTCAACCAATACCAACAGGGTAACATCCCTGGCCCCCGGGCTTCCCTTCGTAATCGTTACTTCGCCTGCAGGCGCCGCCACCAACGAAGCGATCAGCATCACCCAGCCCGGTTATTCCATCGGTATGATCTATGTGATCCCGACGGCAGGTGTTGACCCCGCTACCGGTCGCCGCATCTATATCAACCAGGCCGGTAAAAAAGTGATGTACCGCCACGTACCCTTCTCCTGGCAATATGAAGATGGTACCACCGCACCGGCCATTACCGCACTTGACAGAAGGGTTTACAAGAACAGCGCCCCCAAACAATTTGGCGGCTTTGAAAATACCTTCCGTCTCGGCGACTTTGAACTGAACGCACTGATCACTTACCAGCTCGGCTTCTATGTATATTATGGAACACAGGCCGGTTTGCGCGACCAGCGTTTCTGGAACAACGATAAATCCGTATTAAGGGCCTGGCAGAAACCCGGCGATATCACCGATATCCCCCGCAGCATATTCGGGGATAATGTTTCCAATGGTTCCGGTCTCCCGATGGATGTTAATGTCTTCAAGGGCGACTTCGCCAAACTGCGGAGCGTAACATTCGCTTACAACCTGCCGCGTTCTATTCTCGACAAAACGAAGATCAGCAGCATACGGCTCTATGTTAGTGGTCAGAACCTGGCGATCCTTACGGATTATCCCGGTCCCGATCCCGAAACATCCACCAACGGTAACGGTACCGCCAACCAGGGCGTAGACCGTAACCAGGTTGCCAACGGACGTACGATCACCTTTGGCGCCAAAGTCGTGTTCTAATAATTACGGAATAAAAAAAATAAAATCGCGAAACATGAAACGCAAAATAATTTATATAGTAGCCGCCGCCGCCCTGATCACCGGGTGCAAGAAGAGGGACCTGCTTTCCCCCATCCCCACCACATCGATCTCGGACGCTTCGGCATTCGATACGCCTTCCCGGATCCTCAACCAGGTGAATGCACTTTACGCCAACCTGAAGAACGGGCAGTTTTACGGTGGCCGTTACCTGATCTATAATGATATCCGCGGTGAGGAATTCCTGAACCAGACCACCAACGGTGTTACCGGTTTGCAAACCTGGAATCATACTCTTACCAGCAACAACGCGGAAGTAACGGGTTTATGGAACCAGGGATATTTCATCATCAACACCTGCAACCTGTTCCTGCAGGGCATGGCTACAAAAGGCGCCAGCGTGGTTGGATCCACACTGGCCAATAACTATGCCGCCGAAGCCAGGTTTATACGCGCCGTTACCTATTACAGCCTGCTGCAATTATATGCCAGGCCTTATTTCGACGGTTCGGGTTCTAAACCCGGTCTCCCCCTTCGTTTGACGGGTATTGCCGGCGCCGGTGACTATTCACTCGCCCGCAGTACCGTGGCACAGGTGTACGCGCAGATCCTGGATGACCTGAACTTTGCGGAAACCAACCTGCCGCTTACTTATTCAACTTCAACACTGACAACCACGCGCGCGCACAGGAATACGGCCATTGCCTTTAAGACAAGGGTATACCTGAGCATGCAGAATTATGCCAGCGCCATCACGGAAGCCAACAAGATCGTTTCGGCAACCGCACCCTTTACAGCAACTACCGGTGTGGCTCATGCGCTGCAGCCTGATTACCAGACCATGTTCAGGAGCAATTATTCCACGACAGAATCTATCTTTTCACTCCCGATGACCACCACGGCCGGTGATAACCCCGGTACGCAAAACCAGCTGGCTTATTATTATTCACCGACTACGTCGAACGGCGGTGTGGGTAACGCTGAATATTCTCTGAACCCCAGTGGTATCATAGCCGACGGAGGATGGGGTGTTAATGACCGCAGAAGGAGTTTTATACTGACTATTTCGAATGGCACCAAATGGCTGACCAAATACAATGTGGCTTCGCCCTATACCGACTGGGTACCTGTCATTCGTTATTCCGAAGTGCTGCTCAACCTGGCCGAAGCAAGGGTCCGCTCTTTAAATACAGTGGATGCACAGGCTGTTGCCCTGCTGAGCGCAGTACGGAACCGTTCGGATGCTGCGGTATCATATACAGTAGGCAGCTTCGCCAATGCACAGGCCCTGATCGATGCCATCATGAATGAAAGAAGGATTGAATTCCTGGGTGAAGGCCTTCGCAGCCCCAACCTGCTCAGGCTGGGTGAAACGATCCCGGCCAAGAGTAATGTCAGCGCGATCGCCGCTTCCAGTGCTGCTTATATCTGGCCTATTTCCTCCGTGGAATTACAGTTGAACCCGCTTTGCGTTCCCAATTAATCTTACCGCTTACGCGAAATAAAAAAGAAACCGTCCAATAGGCGGTTTCTTTTTTTATACTTATCAGTCAGGCTTTTTATTTCAATACTTCAGCGAGTTTTGCTTCCAGCTCTTCACCTCTTAACCGCTCGCCGATGATCTTTCCGTTCGGGTCTACCAGGATATTATAGGGAATTCCTTCGTCGCCGAATTTATACAGGTTAACCACCGGGCTGTCCCAGTACAGCAGGTCGCTTACCTGCGTCCAGGTGAGGTTATCTTCCATCACCGCCTTCATCCAGGCATCTTTTTGCCCCGGGCGGTCGAGTGATACACCCAGGATCGTGAAATTTTTATCCCTGAACTTATTAAACGCTTTCACCACGTTGGGGTTTTCATTGCGGCAGGGTTTGCACCAGCTGGCCCAGAAATCCACCAGCACATATTTTCCCCGGAATGAACTCAGCTTCACTTCTTTCCCGTTCGGGTCGGGCAGGGCAAAATCAGGCGCCTGCTTCCCCACCCAGCCCTGCAGGGAAGCGCGGATGGCCGCTACACCGGAATGCGCCGGAAATTTAGCGGCGATCTTGTCGATCAGCGCAATCACTTCGTCTTTTTCAATAGGCGCAAGCCGGTAGCCCGGGTTATTCGCCGTGCTCTGGTAATAACCGAGAATAAAAACGGAAAGCGCAGGGTTGTCGCTTTTATCCATCGCCTGCAGGGCAAGCGTCCTGGCGGCATCTGCCAGTTGCTGCGATTCGGTGCCCAGTTGCTGCAGGAGACTGTCGGAACCTTTGTTCCTGCTGATGGAATCCGCCTTCTGCGCATTGAAAAATATGGCCTGCAATTTTGTATTAAAACCCATCATAAAATCTTTCATCTGCTGGCTGGCAGGTGAACCTTTCACATCATAGCTTTCTGCAAACTGGATATTCGCCGTATTAAAAACCGCATTCACGGTAATGGATTTCGCGTCATTGATCACCGCGGCGAAGGGGTAAGGGTTCTGGTCGAGGCGGAGGTTATAAACCCTTGCCTCCCCCGCCTGCGTTTTCAATTTGTATTTACCGTCTTTCCCGATCGGCACCGAATCCACCGCCATACGCTGCATGGTAGTCATCGGCACTTCTTCGAGGTAGATCATTTTCGCGGGGTTATTGGTGATCACGCCGCTGATTTCAAGCCCGCTTTTTTCCGCTTTCTTTTGTTTACAGGAAACCAGCGCCAACAGCACTACAGATACGAACAGGATTTTTTTCATGCCTTGAAATTGTTTATGATTTTAATTTTTCGAGCAGCAGTTCATTGGTGATTTTCGGATCAGCCCTGCCATTGGAGCGCTTCATCACTTCTCCCACGAACAGGGCCAGTAAACCTTTCTTTCCTTTTTTATATTCGGTCACTTTTCCGGCGAATTTAATAAGCACTTCATCTATCAGTAACGCGAGGGCCAAATGATCGGATTCCTGGAACAGGTTGCCGGTACGGGCTATCGCTTCGGGACTGAGGGAAGGATCGCTGATCCACTGCGGGAATATCTTCGCGGATGCGGCGGAAAAACTGAGTTTCCCTTCTTCCACCAATCGAATCAGCGTGGCGAGTTTTTCCGGCGGCAGGGGAAATTCACCGATGTCCTTCGCCTGTTCATTCAACCAGGTCTTTACCGGTCCCAATACCCAGTTAGCCGCGGGCTTGGGAACCGCACCCGCAAAAACCAGGCTTTCGAAATAATCCGCGACTTTCCTTTCTTCCGACAAGAGACCGGCATCATATTCCGACAGCTTCATTTCCGATACATATTTTTTTATCCGCTGCTCCGCTAACACAGGAATGGCCACACGAATCTTATCAATAAATTCTTCCTGCAGGGAAAAGGGGGCCAGGTCCGGTTCGGGAAAATAACGATAATCATCTGCGTCTTCCTTATCGCGTAAAGGGAAACTGGTTCCGCTGCCCGCGTCAAAACTCCGGGTTTGCTGTATGATAGTGCCGCCTTGTTCCAGTATCCCCACCAGGCGCATGGATTCGGCATCGATCGCCTTCTTTACATTCCGGATTGAATTAAGGTTTTTGATTTCCGTCCTTGTTCCCAGCCGGGTATCCCCCTTTTTCCGCACGGAAATATTGGCATCGCAACGAAGGCTGCCCTCTTCCATATTGCCATCGCAGATACCCAGGTAACGAACCAGCCTGCGGATGGCCGCAAGGAATGCGTAGGCTTCATCACCGCTGCGCAGATCCGGTTCGCTCACGATTTCGATCAGCGGAGTACCGGCCCTGTTATAGTCGATACAGGTGTAACCGGCGTCAATATCATGCAGGCTTTTCCCGGCATCCTCTTCGAGGTGGATATGATGAAGCCGTACCCGGCGCTCCCCGGCTTCTGTGTTGATAGTAATAAACCCGCCGCTGCAAACCGGCGTGGACTGTTGCGTAACCTGGTATCCTTTGGGCAGATCGGGATAGAAATAATTTTTCCGGGCAAAATAAAACTGCCGCGCGATTTCAGATTGACAGGCCAATCCCATTTTCACCGCATACTCGATGGCTTTCCTGTTCATTTTGGGGAGGGTGCCGGGATGCCCGAGGGTAATGGGACTGACCTGCGTATTGGGTTCCGCGCCGTAGGCCGTCGCATCACCGCAGAAGAGTTTGCTTTCGGTGAACAACTGTGCGTGCACTTCCAGTCCCACTACTGTTTCGTATGCTTCGTAATTAACCATTTCCTGTCGTCTCCCCCATACCGGGACAAGAACGGCAAAAATAACCCATTTACGCCAGTGGCATTATCAAAATCCCGGTTAAAAACCCCCGGTAGTAAGATCTGCGACAAACCGCTTAGCATCTTCGCAACAAAAGACAGGACCGCCTGAAAAGCCAAAACCCTGTCCGGGCATCGCCGGAACAGGGCCTTGTTTACCACACACCAAAACATCGTTTATATCAGAGATCGGCTGATTTTAATTTACGGGGCATTTTCACTTCTATATTCTGGGTTTTGCCGTTGCGCAGGAGTTTTACCATCACGGAAACCTTATCCTTGTTGTCCTTGATCACTTTTACCATATCATCGGCGTTGTTGACAGACTTTCCGTCAACTTCCGTAATAACATCATCTTCTTTGATCCCGGCTTTTTCAGCATTGCTTTCATCATCCACCCCGATCACTTTCACACCTTTGCCATCGTCGGTATCCTGCACCGAAAGACCCAGTTTAGGTGTACCGCCCGTATAGAACCGGTAACGTTCCATGGGTACTTTCACATCGGGAGTTACATGTACTTTGGGCATTACTTTGTCGAAATTCATACCCTCGAGATTCATTTTAAAATTACCATCAGGACCGATGCTCCAGGCGCCTGCGCCTTTCCATTTCGTGAGTTCGGCCGATACTTTCTGCTCTTTCTTGTCGCGCAGGAAGGTGATCGTCACTTTATCGCCCGGTTTATGCGCTTTGATCGCGGCGGAAAGATCATCGGGATCTTCAATTTTCTTATCATCAACCTTTGTAATAACATCTTTTTCCTTCAGCCCGGCTTTTGCCGCGGCGCTCTCCCTGGTTACATCCTGCACTTCCACTCCCTGCTCGGTTTTTTCCGTGGTAACGCCCAGCATGGCTTTGTTTTCATCGGTGCCGAAAAAATCGAAGTTCTGGTCGCCGCTGAAATTCCAGGTTCCGCCCCTCGGCGAACGGAAATAGGTAAGGTTATCGAGATCCTTCAGCCTGTTAACTTTCACGTTCAGGTCGCCGTTCTTGTCTTTGTATTCATCCAGCGATTTCCCGTTCACCGTGATCTTGTCACCGTTTACCTCGATCACCAGTTTTTCATCCTTGTCGCCCTTGCGGGTAACGATGATCTGCTGAACCTCTTTTTTCTCTTTGTCGCCCTTTACCTCTTTTTCATCCTTTTGTGCCCAAAGCGCGGCCGGCGCCAGCATGGCGATGGCCAGGGCCCAGCAGGAAGATTTTACCCGAATCTGTTTCATACTTTTCAGTTTTATAAATTATCTACGTTAAGTTTCGTAGTCAAATATAAAGACATTTTTCAAAATACGAAATGTTTCGGAAATGTTAAATGCCGGTCTGTTTTTGAACGGAAATATCAGCTGATAAACGGGCTGTAAATGTCATAGGTCCTGTGGAGCAGCCCCTCCACCACTTCCTCCCCCACATAGCGCATCCCGCATTTTTCCAGCACCCGCAGGGAGGCCAGGTTCCCGGGCAGGGCCCTCCCCACGATCCGCCGGAGACCCAGTGTTTCAAATCCGTACCGGATGCTGGCAAAGGCCGCTTCGGTGGCGTATCCCCTGCCCCATGCTTTTTTCATAAACCGGTAACCCAGGTCGATCTCGTTCAGCCCGGGGAGGGCTTTCAGTCCGCACCAGCCTATGAATGCCATTCCTTCCCGCGTATGCACGGCCCAGCGGCCATGATTATATAAAGCATATTGCGGTATAATGGTTTGTTCCAGCACCCGCCGGGCCTGGTCAAGATCGGCAATCGGGTCGAGGGTATAGCGGGTTACTTCGGGGTCAAGGTTCAGTTCGTAAATCAACGGGGCATCCTCTGCCGTAAATTGACGAAGCAGGAGCCGTTCGGTTTCAATGACGATATGCATAACCTGTATCGAAAGGTGTTTTTACTAACCTGAAAGTGGTATTGCAAGGGGATGTAATAAATCAGATTTTTGAAGTGGATTACCGCCTTGTCAAAACCCATGCTCTATATTATTTCCGGGCTCTGCGTACTGTTTTGTGCCGGCGTCATTATTTTCTGTTTGAAAGTGCTGAAGGAAAACAGGAAACTGGCGCCCCCTGAACAGGAAGATGACGAAACCGGTGTCAGGCCATAACTATCAAAGTAATTTCTTCACCGCGTCGATCACTTCCCGTAGCTGCGAACTGTCCTGCCCGCCCGCCGTGGCCAGTGTTTTTTGTCCCCCGCCGCCGCCCTTTATCAGCGGTGCCACCTGTTCGCGGATGATCTTGCCCGCGTCAAGGTTTTTAGCGGCAACCACCGTTTCTGAAATACCGACGGCCACATAGGGTTTGCCCCCGATGTTCACGCACAATACGGCCAGATGGTCGCGCAGGTGATTCTTCAGGTCGTAACAGAGTTTCTTCAGCGCGTCGGCGTTGCCGACTTCCACGATATCTCCTACAAAATTCACCCCGTTGATGATCTCGTCTTTCTGCAGCAGTTCGTTGCGCACGGCCACCAGGTGCCGCGCTTCCATGCCCTCGAGGTGTTTTTTCAGTCCGGCGTTTTCCGCCTGCAGGTTTTCCACGGCCTTTAAAATATCCTTCGGGTTTTTCAACGCCTCACGAACCTGGCCCAGCAAACCTGCTTGTTCATTAATGTATTCCTCCGCGCGCCGGCCGCATACCGCTTCCACGCGGCGAACGCCCGCGGCCACCGCCGTTTCGCCCGTGATTTTAAACAGCCCCAGTTCACCCGTGAAGCCCACATGTGTGCCCCCGCACAACTCCACGGAATAAGCGGAATCCATGATCACCACCCGCACCCGGTCCCCGTATTTTTCTCCAAACAAAGCCATCGCGCCCATCTGCAGGGCTTCGTCCTTCGACATGTCTTTAATGACGACAGGTATATTTTCCCTGATCTTTTCATTCACCAGGGCCTCCACTTTCATCACTTCATCATCCGTCACTTTCGCGAAATGCGAAAAATCGAAACGCAGGTGTTCTTCATTTACCAGCGAACCTTTTTGCGTAACATGGGTGCCCAGCAATTTCCGCAAAGCGGCATGCAGGAGGTGCGTGGCGGAATGATGCAGGGCGGTGTCTTTCCGGATTACGGGATCGACCTTCGCAATCACTTCAGCGGATAAATCCGCGGGAACCGATTCCGTAAAATGTATGATGAGGTCATTATCCTTCTTTGTATCTGTAATGATGATCTTTTCATTATTCAGCACCAACTCGCCGCGGTCGCCCACCTGTCCCCCGCTTTCCGCGTAGAAAGGTGTTGTTTCCAGCACCAGCTGGAAGGATTCTTTTCCCTTTGCCTTTACTTTCCTGTATTTTAAAACGCGGGTTTTCGTTTCAAGGGAATCGTAACCCGTAAAGCGGTTCGACCCTTCTTTTAATTCGATCCAGTCGCCTGCATCGATGGCCGTGGCGGCGCGGCTGCGGTCTTTCTGCTGCCGCATTTCATTTTCAAATCCCGCTTCGTCCACATTCATCCTGTTTTCTGCAGCGATCAGCCGGGTAAGATCGATGGGGAAGCCGAATGTATCGTACAATTCAAATGCGTCTTTACCCGGGATTGTTTTTCCCGATGCGCTCCGGATGATCTCATCGATCCGTTTTAAACCTTTCTCCAGCGTACGCAGGAAAGCTTCCTCTTCTTCCTTTACCACTTTACTCACAAAATCCGCCTGCTGCTGCAGTTCGGGAAACACGTTTTCAAATTGTTTTCCCAGTACCGGCACCAGCCTGGTGAGCAACGGTAGTTTAAAGCCGAGGTAAGAATAATAATACCGTACGGCGCGGCGCAGTATCCGGCGTATCACATAACCCGCGCCCGTATTCGAAGGCAGCTGCCCGTCGGCGATCGTAAAGCAAATGGCCCGGATATGATCGGCCAGCACCCGGAAAGCGATGGCTTCGCGGCTTTCGCCGTAATCATACTTTTTACCGGTTATTGTTTCAATCGCGGCAATCGTTCCGGTAAACAGATCCGTATCATAATTGCTATGTTTGCCCTGGAGCACGCGCACCAGTCTTTCCAGACCCATCCCGGTATCCACATGTTTGGCGGGCAATTGCTCGAGGCTTCCGTCTTTTTTCCGGTTGAACTGGATGAATACATTATTCCAGATCTCGATCACCTGCGGGTGGTCTTTGTTCACAAGTGTCTTCCCGTCGGTTGCTTTTCTTTCCTGTTCATCCCGTCCGTCTACATGTATTTCCGTACAGGGGCCGCAGGGACCGGTGTCGCCCATTTCCCAGAAATTATCTTTCTTACCGAAAAGCAGGATGCGGTTTTCCGGCAGGTATTTTTTCCATTCCGTGATCGCCTCTTCATCGCGCGGCGTTTTCTCTTTCTCATCACCTCCGAAGACCGTTACGTATAACCGGTCCTTAGGTATTTGATACACTTCCGTGAGGAGTTCCCAGCTCCACTGGATCGCTTCTTTTTTAAAATAATCACCGAAACTCCAGTTCCCCAGCATTTCGAACATGGTATGGTGATAGGTGTCCACACCCACTTCTTCCAGGTCGTTGTGCTTGCCGCTTACGCGCAGGCATTTCTGCGTATCGGCCACCCGTACCGCCGGCGGTAATTTGTTACCGAGGAAATAATCTTTGAACTGGTTCATTCCCGCGTTGGTGAACATCAGGGTCGGGTCGTTCTTTACCACGATGGGAGCGGAAGGCACGACGGCATGTCCTTTGGATCGGAAAAATTCAAAAAAAGCCTCACGGATGGTGGCGCTGGTCATCATATGTTCAATACTAATAGATCAATTTAAAAAACCTGTATCCCGGGTTTGCTGCGGTGCGCGGACCACGACGGATTTTACGGTCCGGTCAACAGTGATTTCACCCCTTTTAATTAAAAATCAACCGGGTAACTTGGGTTGATTTTTGCGGTTGAACGGGCTATATTTGTCATCCCCCACAGGTTGGCAAAGGTAACCAATTCGGGCGGCATTTGCGGTTTGCCCGGGCGCCGAGGCTCATGAAGAAAATAAAATATTACTATAATACCAATTCGCTCCGGTACGAAAAACTGGAGACGCCTTTCCGGGTTAAATTATTGCGCATTTTCGGGTTTGTGGCCGCGGCCCTGGTTACGGCCGCGCTGATCTCCTACCTCGCCTTCCAGTTTATCGGATCGCCGAAAGAAAAGATCCTCCAGCAGCAGAACCGCGACCTGCGGGAAAATTACAATGACCTGAACGACGAACTTAAATCCATCCAGCAGCAAATGCGGGAACTGGAGAAAAGGGACAACGACGTGTACCGGGCCATCTTTGAAGCCAGTCCCATACCCGACAGCGCCCGCGCCAAAGAACTGGAAACCCAGCAGGAGATCGCAACGGTTGAAAGGCTGAGGGATCACCAGCTGGTATCCGCGATCACCCAAACCATCAACAACCTTAAAAGCCGGATTGCGGCGCAGCGTAAATCTTTCGACCAGGTGGAGAACCTGGTCAGGAACAAGGAACAACTCCTGGCGCATACGCCCGCCATTCAACCCGTGAGCAACAAAGACCTGAACCGGATCGCATCGGGTTTCGGTTACCGCATCGACCCCGTTTATAAAACCACCAAGTTTCATGCAGGGCTTGATTTTGCCGCCCCGCAGGGCACCCCGATCTATGCCACAGCCGATGGCACGATCAGCACTTCGGGTAATACGGGAAACGGGTACGGCAACCATGTGGTCATTAACCACGGGTACGGGTATGAAACGCTTTATGGTCATATGGTCCGCGTAAAGGCTGCCGCAGGTCAGTCCGTTAAGAGAGGGGAAGTGATCGGCTGGGTGGGCAGCACGGGCAAATCCACGGGACCGCACTGTCATTATGAAGTGCATAAATACGGTGAGAAGATCGATCCCATCTATTTTTTCTATAATGACCTCAGCCCCGAACAGTTTGACCTGATCCTGAAAAAAGCAGCTTCCAGCAACCAGAGTTTTGATTAGCGTTTATACCAGATTCCGACTAGCGGTAAATAGCCGGGAAGACGGTAAATGACCGAAAGGATTCTTTTGTCATTTTTCCACAGTGCTGCTTCCCTGGCTTTTCGCGTGTAAAGCTTTGCTAACTTTATACTATGGCTAAACCGCTTTCACAGATCACTTTTGATTTCGCCGGCGCGGAAGAACAGGATAACGTTGCCGCCGCTGTGCCCGAAACCGCGGAGATCAATCCATCGCCGGAAAAAGAAGAACCTGTATTAAACGAGCCCATACCCGTTATCGGGGAAGTAAAACAAATTCCGGTAAGCACTCCGGCAGCGGGCAAAAGAGGAAGGCGTTCCCTGAAAGATATCGCGCTGCATGCCGAGATGGTACAGGTGCCCGAAGACGAGATCCTTTTTCAGAAACAATATTATTCGATCGGGGAAGTGGCGGCCATGTTCCGCG
>CAYNSL010000056.1:0-14771 GCA_964399755.1 uncultured Chitinophaga sp.
AAGCCCGCATCGGAGGGTCCCATCGTGAGCAGCTTCACTTTCCCGGAACGGGCATCCAGTTTTTGCCACCAGCCGATGATCTCCGGATAGGTGGGCGACTCTTTTCCGCCCGATGATTCAAACCGGGTGGTCATATGCTGCGCGGATCCCGTACCGGACCAGGCGATCAACACAAGGCAAATCAGTTTTTTCATGTCATTATTTTAATCAAACCGGGCGGGGGCCGGCGGGCTGGTAAAAATAAAAAAGGCCCTGCATTATCAGGAGCCTTTTATAATTTATTCAAGCCGTCCGGGCCGCAGCTGAACCGCGGCGTCCCGCTTTCGCCGGCTATGGCACGTGTTGTTTACTTAAATATTTCCGGAGGAACTCTTTCTTGGAATCGTGATAGGATGAAACGGCCCCCAGCTTATAGAGGCAATAAATATAGATCCAGGCCAGGTCAAGCTGGTAGGGAAGAAAACCCGCCCTGGCGCTCCCGGGGTAAAGGTGGTGATTATTGTGCCACTCGCCGGTAAACAGGCCCGGCCTTGTCTGGTTTACCGCCAGGTTACTGCGGTCGAAATCGATACCATCCACATGCTTTTCTTTTCCTTTTGCATGTCCCGTATAATTGAAGGCGCGGACAAACATGAACCAGAACATGGCTGAACTGAATAAAGTGCAGGCCAGCGCGTGACCGCCGATAAAATATAATAGCGTATACCAGAAAGCCCAGTTCAGCAGCCACATGGTAATAATATAGAAAGGAGAAGCGATCGATCCCCACTTCTGGTATTTCTTAAAACTATTGATCCGCACGCCGGTATGTTTCAGGAAATGGGCCGTTTTACTATAATCTGTTTCCGACAGGTTTTTCGAAATGCCCTGGTGATTCACATCGGCCAGCATACAATACATCAGGCCGGCGCGGGAATTGTAGGGGTCGCCGGGGAGATCGGATTTGGCATGGTGCACATGATGCGAAACGACATAGGTCTCTTCCGGGATCGTTCGGATCACCAGGTTTTGCGTCAGGAAACGCCAGACCGGGTTACGGAACTTGTAGGCCCTGTGGGTACAGTACCGGTGGTACCAGATGGTGCCATGCGTTCCCATAATGATCAGCGTGTAGAAAAGGAATACGAGCAGCAGGGGCCAGGTAAAATAAGCGGTTATAAAAAAATAAAAGAAGGGCGACATGCAAAGGATCATAAACCAGCCGAGAAAGGAGATCCAGTTTTTCTTCGACCGGAAAATATTGACGCGGGAAAACGCTTCCCGGATCATTTGACGGGCGGTGGGAACGATCAGTTCGCCTTTTTCATCAGACCATCCATACGAAGGTTTTTGCAGGATGTAATCGATCAGGGCCATAAAAGCTAAATTGAATTTGTTTGACAAATAGTTTGATAAACTGTTCGCAGTTTTTTTTAGTTGTGCGGGGAGTAAATGCCATTATTTCACTTTAGTCACCTGTATAGCCGCGGGTCCCCGGGGTCCTGCTTCTATTCTGAAAAGTACTTTGTCAGATACTTTCACCGGTTCCGAAAGATTGTTGGCATGCACGAAAACACGTTCGTTGGTAAGCTGGTCATTGATAAATCCGTATCCTTTGGAATCATCGAAAAAAATGATAGTGCCGGGCCTCGGTTCCTTGGAGCTTTCGTCTTCCGGGCGGGCTACTTCCAGCCTGATATCTTCCTGTTTAAATACTTTCTTTTTCCGGGGATCGGGAGGGGTGTCGGAAAGGTTCCCGTTTTCGTCGATAAATGCCATCATATCTTCCAGCGACTGTCCTTTTTTGGCATTGGCTTTCCGTTCTTCTTTTTTATCCTGTTTTTCTTTTCGCTTCTTCAGCCGCTTTTTTTCTTTTTCTTTTTTATTGAATGTTTCTTTCGATTTTGCCATAAATGAGCACGCGTGTTTTTTTAAGTCGCCATGATCCGGCTTTACCCGGAATGTATCTGAGGAGCAAAAAGTAAGGGGCTAACTATTATACAGATTGGAGAAGGGATAATTAACGGCTACTGCTGCGGAGCTCAAATAATGAATACAGCTCAAGGTAAGCTATTTGCCCCAGACCCTCAAAACTATTCGCTTGCCGCGGGATGAATGACGGTGAAAACCGGTGAATTTAACAAATCATGCGCCGTTTGTATCAGATCATTTCCAGCCGGGTCATTTCGGCGCCGTTGAAGATCTTGGCCAGCTGTGTATCGCGGGAACTCCGGAAGGTATCGATATTTTTCTCACTGACGATCCGCCAGAAATTTTTGCGGCGCAGTTCTTCAAAGTCCCTTCCCTGTATAAACAGGCCCGTGATGGGTTTGCGGGTTTTGAAATGGATCAGTACCGGCAGGCCCTGCCCGTTTTTCACTTTCATGAATTTTTCAATCTCTTCGTAGTTCATAATTTTTTTACAGGTTTAATCATTCGTCTCCGCCATTAATCATGGAAGAAAGAGTTACGGCACCAGTTGGGGAACACGGCAGTTCCGGTACACGGCGATCTCCGTGCTTTCTTTTCGTTTCATCAGCGCATCCAGCAGCAGGTCCGTTTGGTTTTTCCGGGTCATGAATTCCAGGATCAGGCTGTATGCCGAGTTTTCATAAAAAGGTTCGTATACATACAGGGCGGAATCGGCAGCCAGTTCCCGGTAGGCCGGCACATCAACGATGTCGCGTGTAAAACAAACGATGATTTTTGAAATACCTTTTTCATCGGCGTATACCGGTCCGGATATCGAATAACCGCCGAGCATGGCCACTTTGGCGCCCTGGTCAGGGAAATTTTCCGAGTGCTTTCCTTTTACAAAAGGAAATCCGTAATCATCCTGAGAAAATACATGCCTTGTTAAATAATTGAATTTCCCGGGTCCGCCCGTTTTTTCGAGCAGCATCAGGGAACCCGGTACATATTTGTTTTGCCGGGCAAACTGTGTCCATTGGTCCATGAACGCCGGACCGTCCAGCCGGGTGCTGAACCCTGTAAATTGAATGACATTGTTTTTTTGCATGATAAACTATTTTTAATCCGGGCGGTATAAAATTCAGGCCGGGTATATCGGAATATCAGGGAGGTGACTAAAGGGAAACAGCAAGGAGTCGGGAGAAGTAAAATTGTTACCGGATCGAAAAGTAAGAATTGTTGCTGGTCGGGACTGAATGATGAAATAGCTTTAAGTCACCGTATGAAGATACGAAATCTGCCGGTAACCGGCGAATAATAATCAGCGGGTGAATGAAAAACGGGGACATAAAAAAAGGCATCCGCATGCGGATACCTTCTTAATCAGGTAAGTAAAATTATTTTGCGGCAGCGTTGGCTTTGCGGGCCAGCTTGCTTTTCAGGTTAGCGGCTTTGTTCTTATGAATCACGCCGCGCTTGGCGAGTTTATCGATCATACCGGCCACTTTGGGAAATTTTTCACCCACTTCTTTTCCGTTTGCATCACGAAGCTCACGGATGGCATTACGTGTGGTTTTGCCATTATACCTGTTTCTGTCGCGGCGTTTGGCGGCCTGGCGGGCATCTTTTTTGGTAGATCTGTGATTAGCCATTCTTCTTTTTTTAAAGTCTCTTAAATCCCGTCCTATTTTAATACAGGTTTTGTCCGGGCGTGCAAAGGTAGGCCTAAGCGCCTTAATCACCAAATTTTCAGTTGTTTAATTGGATTCCGGACGGCTAATTAGCCCCTGCCCCGCAACCCGTATAAAGCCCGAAAATTGAACGGGTTAGAAGCGCTAATTCCCTCAACGGCCGGCCGCCGTTTCCGATTTTTCAACGATATTTGTGACCCTTTGTTTCCGTGAATCAACAGCACCGCATGAAGGATTTTTCCTATATCACCAACTCGTCGCCTGCATACATAGAAAATATGTACCGGGAATTCCTGCAAAACCCCGGAAGCATCGATCCCGAGCTGAAGAAATTCTTTGAGGGTTTTGATTTTGCACTTAGCGGGGGAGCGGTTAAAACTAACGGTAAAGCCGCTGCCGATACGGTTCCTGCCGCCGCTCCTGCAAGCGGGATCGACTGGCAGCGCGAGATCAACGCTTACCGGATGATACTCGGGTACCGCAACAAGGGGCACCTGATTGCCAAAACCAACCCGATACGTCCGCGCAAGGACCGGGGCGCCAATATCGCGCTCGAATCCTTTGGTTTTACCGAAGCCGACCTGGATAAAAATTTCCAGGCCGGTCATTTTGTAGGATTGGGCGCTACCACGCTTCGACATATCCTGCAGCACCTGGAGAAATGCTATACCACCCATTCGGGATTTGAATTCAAATACATCAGCGAACAGAAAAAGATCGAATGGCTGACCCGGGCGATCGAAGAGGATATGCAGCAACCCCTGCCGCTCGAAAAAAAGAAACGGATCCTGGAAAAACTGAACCAGGGCGTGATGTTTGAAAAATTCCTGCATACCAAATACGTGGGACAAAAACGGTTTTCGCTCGAGGGCGGGGAGACGACCATCGCCGCGCTGGACGCTATCATCAATATCGCGGCGGATAACGACGTCAATGAAGTGGTGATCGGCATGGCCCACCGCGGAAGGCTGAACGTGCTGGCCAATATCATGGGCAAGACCTATGAGCAAATATTCAGCGAATTCGAAGGCACGGCCCGCATGGACCAGACCATGGGCAGCGGCGACGTGAAATACCATATGGGTTACGGCAGTGAAGTGCAGACGATGAATGACAAGACCATCCACCTCAAACTGATGCCTAATCCCTCGCATCTCGAAGCCGTGAACCCCGTAGTGGTTGGATTTTCTAGGGCCAAGGCCGATGTGATGTACCATAGTAATTACGATCGCATCCTGCCGGTGCTGATCCACGGCGACGCGTCGGTGGCGGGGCAGGGGATCGTCTATGAAGTGCTGCAGATGAGCTACCTCAAGGGATATTATACCGGGGGTACGATTCACTTTGTGATCAATAACCAGATTGGCTTCACCACCGATTTTGACGACGCGCGCAGTTCTGATTACTGCACTTCGCTGGCCGCCGCCATCCAGGCGCCGGTCTTTCATGTAAACGGCGACGACCCCGAGGCGGTCATCAAATGCGCGGAGATCGCCACCCGTTTCCGGCAGGAATTCAATTCAGATGTGTTTATCGATATGGTCTGTTACCGCCGCCACGGTCACAACGAGGGTGATGATCCGAAATTCACGCAGCCGCATTTATACGCGCTGATCGAAAAGCATCCCAATCCACGGGAGGTATATATTAAATACCTGATGGAAAACGGTGAACCCGACGCGCAGGAACTGGCAAGGGTGATGGAGAAAAAATTCTGGGCCGACCTGCAGGAAAGACTCGACGAGGTAAAACAGAATCCCTTGCCCTATCATTACCAGCCCCCCGAACTGGAATGGAAAAAACTGCGGCGGGCCACGGTAAATGATTTTGACCGCTCGCCCCTCACCGCCATCAGCGAAGAGCAGTTCAATACGGTATTCCGGGCGCTGATGAAATGGCCCGATGAATTCAAGCCCCTGCGTAAAGTGGAAAAGATCCTGCAGGACAAAATAAAATTATTCGAAACCGAACACAAGGCCGACTGGGCCACGGGCGAATTGCTCGCGTACGGCACGCTTTTGCTGGAAGGTAAGGATGTTCGGATGAGCGGGCAGGACGTGCAGCGGGGAACATTCTCACACCGGCACGCGGTATTGCGCGATGAGAATAATGACAAGCCTTATAACCGCCTGAGCAGGATCCCCGGGGCTACGGGTAAATGCAGGATCTATAATTCACTGCTCAGCGAATACGGCGTACTGGGTTTTGAATACGGGTATGCGATGGCCAACCCCAACGCGCTGGTGATTTGGGAGGCGCAGTTCGGCGATTTCGCCAACGTGGCGCAATCGATGATCGACCAGTTTATCGCTTCCAGCGAACAGAAATGGAACCGGATGAGCGGGGTCACCCTGTTACTGCCGCATGGTTATGAAGGACAGGGCCCCGAACACAGCAGCGCCCGCATGGAAAGGTATCTGCAGTTGTGCGCTGAACTGAATATGGTCGTCACCAATATTACTACGGCCGCCAATTTCTTTCACGCGCTGCGGCGCCAGTTATACTGGCCTTTCCGGAAACCGCTGATCAATTTTTCACCCAAGGCCAACCTGCGTCATCCCGGTTCTTATTCCCGTATCGACGAATTCACGCAGGGCGGGTTCCGCGAACTGATCGATGACGCGTCGGCTGATGCCGCGAAAGTGAAGAAAGTGCTGTTCTGCAGCGGCAAGATCTATTTTGACCTGGCGGAACGGCAGCAAAAAGAAAAGCGCGATGACATCGCGATCGTTCGCCTCGAGCAGCTTTATCCCCTGCCGTATAAACAACTCGATGAACTGCATGCCCGGTACGGTCCGGCTACCTGGTTCTGGGTGCAGGAAGAGCCCCTGAACATGGGGGCGGCCGCTTACCTGCAGATGAACCTGAAGAATTTTAATTACGGGATCATCGGCCGGCAGCCCTCCGCCTCAACGGCCACCGGGTATAATAAAGTGCATATCCAGGAACAGGCCGAATTGGTCGAAACCGCTTTTAGCCTTTAAATTTGACAGATTATGATTGAAATAAAAGTGCCGGCCGTGGGCGAATCCATCAGCGAAGTGACCTTGCTGAAATGGATGAAGCACAACGGCGACTACGTGGAGCGCGATGAAGTGATCGCCGAACTCGAAAGTGAGAAAGCCACTTTCGAGGTGAACGCGGAACAGGCCGGTATCATTTCGCTGGGCGCCATCAGCGAAGGCGACTCGATCCGGATCGGCGACCTGCTGGCCACCATCGATGAATCGGCCGCCAAACCCTCCGGCAACGGCAAACCGGTTGCGGCCGGCGAGACCGTCGCGAAAAAAGAAGAGCTAAAGGAAAAGCCAAAGAAAGAAAGCAAGTCAACGGCAAAAACGGCTCCCACCGTTACGTTCGTGGAAGCCGAAGCCCCGAAGACGGAAACCGATATCAAGGCCAGCCCCGTGGCTTCCGCGATTATCGCAGATAAACAGGTTGATCCCAAATCGGTAACCCCTTCGGGTTTCCAGGGAAAAATACTGAAGGAAGATGTGCTCGCGGCGCTCTCGGCCCCGGCCAAAAAGGCATTCGGCGGTAACGAATTATTCAGCCGGAACCAGCGCACCGAAAAGATGAGCAACCTGCGCAAGACCATTTCCCGGCGACTCGTGGAAGCAAAGAATACCACGGCCATGCTCACCACTTTCAACGAAGCCGATATGAGCCGGATCATGGATATCCGGAACCGGTTCAAGGATAAATTCAGGGAAACCCACGGCGTGGGGCTCGGGTTCATGAGCTTTTTCGCGAAAGCCTGCGCTATCGCCCTTTCCGAATGGCCATCGGTAAACGCCTTTATTGACGGGGATACGCTGGTGTACCATGATTATGCCGATATCAGCATCGCCGTGAGTACGCCGCGAGGACTAACGGTACCGGTTATACGAAATGTGGAGAGCCTCAGTATGGCCGACATCGAAAAGAAAGTGGTGGAACTGGCCGCCAAAGCGCGTGACAGCAAACTCACGACGGAAGACCTGACAGGCGGCACTTTTACGATCACCAACGGGGGAGTCTTTGGCTCGCTGATGAGCACGCCGATCATCAATATCCCCCAAAGTGCTATTCTGGGCATGCACAAAATAGAAGAGCGCCCCGTAGCGTTAAACGGGCAGGTGGTCATCCGGCCGATGATGTACCTGGCCCTGAGCTATGACCACCGTATTATCGACGGCCGTGAATCGGTGAGCTTCCTGGTTCGCGTAAAAGAATTGCTGGAAAACCCGGAGCAACTGCTTTTCGGGAAAGATCCCGTAAAAACATTGCTTGAATTATAATCGTAAATATGTTAATTGTGTAGCTATGAAAATGAATTTTTTGCCCTTTATCGTTTTTGCCGCGTTGCTGATCGCTTCCTGCCAGAAAGAAATCGACTGGGGAACCGGCGGGGGAGCCGCCAACCAGTTACTGGTAAAGATCAGTTCGAAAACAGGCGCAACCGATTCAACGGTGATCACCTATTCCTACGACGGGCAGAACCGCCTGATCCGCGAAGTGACGACCGGTATTTCGGGCACCAATTCCCTGGATAATGATTTTACCATCAACAGGAACGCGTCGGGGATTATCACGACTACCGTACAGAAATCACCGGCGCTGGTGGCAGTAGGTGTTGACAGCCTGGTAACGCGTTATAATTATAATACGACGACGAACCGTTATCTCTCTTCCGTTTTTAATCTGGCCATTCCCCTGATCACCGTAACGGACAGCGCCGTATATACCTATGACGGCAGCGGCCGGATCACCAGCGACATGCATTACCTGATCATAGCGCCCCTGCCTGCATTCCAGGGGCTTTCCAACACCTATACGTATTCGTCAAACGGACTAAACCTCACCAATTCCACACAACTGGCCGCCGCCAATCCCGGCGACCCCCTGTCGACCGTCGTTACACAGGATTATACCTATGACGCCAAAACCAATCCCCTGCTGCTGAAAAATGAGGGGATCCTGTTAAGCGGGCGGATGAGCGCGTACAGTACCAATAACCCCAAAAAACTGGACCTGAATAATACGATCGACGCGACGCAGAGCTTTACCATGGATTATACCTATAAATATAATTCCGCCGGTAAGCCCGATTCGTCCTATGGCACACGCACGCCGGGCGGGGCGATCACCGCGTCAAAATATTTTTACCAGTAAACCGGAACCGCATCCGGTATAGCTGCCGGGCAGTCCGTATTTTGCAGGGTGAGCCGCTATCATGCCTGGATCAATACCGCCCGAAACCTGCTGGCGGGTTACCGTGGGGAGGAACCTTTTCCCGCGGCGTTAAAGAAATATTTTGCCGCGCATAAGAACGCCGGCTCGCGCGACCGCAAAGCCATCGCGCATCTTTGCTATTGTTTTTTCAGGACAGGAAACCTGACAGAGGCGCTGCCTCCGGAAGAAAGACTGGTTGCAGGTGTTTTCCTATGCGCGGCCGGTCCCGATCCCATACTGGAAGCCATGCAACCGGACTGGAATGCCGCGGCCGCTGCCGCATTTGAACAGAAATGCGCTCTCCTGAACATCGAAGCCCGGCCGGAACTTATTTTTCCCTGGTCTGCGGCACTCTCTACCGTAATCGCGTATAAAGATTATTGCCTTTCTTTTTTGCAGCAGCCCGACCTGTTTATCCGGATAAGACCTGGTTACAGGACGTCTGTACTGCAACGGCTGGAAAAAGCGGGAGTGATTTTTAAACAGGTTGCTGATGACTGCCTCGCATTGCCCAATGCAACCCGGGTGGAGACCTTGCTGCAAACCGACCGCGAAGTGGTGGTGCAGGACCGGAGTTCGCAGCAGGTATTGCAGTTGGCGGCAGATGTTTTGCCGTCGGCCGGCGACAGTGCGGAAAAATCAATCAAGGTTTGGGACTGTTGTGCCGGAAGCGGGGGAAAATCGATCATGGCCTGCGACCTGTTCGGCAGGATCGAACTAACGGTAAGTGACATACGGGAATCTATCCTGCTCAACCTCCGTAAACGGTTTGAATCGGCCGGGATCAAAAATTACCGGGCCTTTACCGCAGACCTCGCGGCGGGGAAAGCGGTTCCCGCGGACAGCAGCTTTAACCTCATCATCGCCGATGTTCCCTGTACCGGTAGCGGCACCTGGGGACGCAGTCCCGAACAGCTTTATTATTTTAAGGAAGAAAAAATCACGCAGTATGCCGCGCTGCAGCAAAAGATCGTATCGTCGGTATGGCCCGCGCTGAAACCCGGTGGATTCCTGCTGTACAGCACCTGTTCGGTGTTCGAAACAGAAAATGAAGGGGTAGTGGAATACATGAAAACAAAATTCCATCCCGTGTCTGTCAGGATGGAATGGCTGAAAGGCTATACGCAAAAAGCCGATTCGATGTTTGCCGCGATCTTGCGGAAACCTTTATAGTTTCAGCATACCGGCGGTTCCGATGGCCACGGTTCCGTTATAGACTTTTATAAAGTATTTTCCCCTGGCCAGTTTACCCACCGGTATTTCCAGTGTTTTCTTCCCGCTGCCTTTGGAAGCGGTGATTTGCATTACCAGTCCGCCTTTGGCGTCGTAGATGGCGATGGGCATGCTGGAAATGGCGTTGGGGGTTTCGATCACCAGGGTAATGGTATTGGCGGTAACCGGGTTGGGCTGAACGCTTACCAGTTTTTTCGCCGGGTCAACATTGCCCACGCCGGTAACGATACAGGGCGATGCCACATTGATATTGGTGGTGTCGATATAGACCGCCGCGAAACTGGCTGCAGCCGTATCGATGATCTGCCTGATCCGGTAAGAATAATTACCCGAAGAACCGCTGACCAGGTTATTGTTGAACTGGTAACTGTGGTTGGCCAGGATATCTCCGGTCAGCGGGCTCAGCTCGCCGATTTTTGTATATACGGATTCGCCCGGGGCTTTTCTTTCAATTTCATATTTCATGGCGGCAACGTCCTTGCTCGACCAGTTCACCTTTACCTGGCAACCGGTAATAGCGGAGGAAGAGGTGGCGTATTCCACCAGCAGGCTGCTGAAAGCCGCCTTCATATTCGGTATGCCGTAACCCACACGGTTATCGGGATTGGTGGCCCTGGTGCCGGCCTGCTGCATCGCTTTTACAATGCGCATATTATCGAATTCGGGGAAACCCTGCCAGAGACAGGTGCCGAGTCCCGCCATATTGGGACAGGCGAAAGAAGTTCCGTTGCTGAAACCAATCGTATTGCCGGTGGTTTGCACCATGGCGGATACGCCGATCGACGCCACATCTGGTTTCACCTGTCCGTCACCGGAAGGACCATAACTCGAAAACCCGCCTACGGTACCGGCTGTATTCACGGCCCCGACGGCCACTACGCTGTCGCCATCGGAAGGGGTAATGATATAATGCCAGGAATTACCGCCTTCGTTACCCGCGGCAAGAAATACCAGCAATCCTTTTTTGGCGGCAAGATCGGCCCCGATCGCGGCCATCGTGGTATTACCGTCCATCTGCGCGTAAGTATGGTTCAGTGATGCGTCGTCAAATGTCATATATCCCAAGGAAGAGGAAATCACATCGGCGCCCGAACTATCCGAACGTTCGGCCCCGCATACCCAGTTAAATTCCTCGATGGGATATTCGGAGGCATTATCTTCCGTCTGGTAGAGCCAGAAGCCCGCTTTGGGCGCTTTGCCGATGAACTGTCCCGGTATATTGGCGGCGATGGTGGAAAAACAATTCATGCCATGGCTACCGTCGTTGGTCACGTTTTGCTCGCGTGCCACGAAATCCCAGGTACCCAGCACCTGCCCGTTCGCATTCACGCTGTCGAATGCCTTTAAGGCGGTGTAATTATTGAAACCATTATCCAGCATGGCAATCTGCATGCCCTGCCCGCGCAAACCGATATTATGCAGGAATTCCCCGTTGTGCAGGTGGATCTCGTTATAGGAGTTCGTACCGTAGTTAAAATAATCGGCAGTGATTTCACCCGGCCGTTGCGGATCCATAGTAAAGATTTCCTCTATTTCGAATTTATCGGCGGCGTTCCTGCCGGCAATTCCCCTCGCGGCCTGGCCCGTTACACTTTGCACAAAGGCAAAACCGTTGATCGTTGTGATCGCCGCGGCATCTGAAGTCTGGATCGTGATGGCATTCAGCCAGCGCGAAACATTCAGCACCGTAACATTGGGTACGTTTTTTACCTGCGTGATATAAGCGGGCGTTACCGGGAGGTCGGTGCTGTCTACCGGAATGCCATACCGTACACGACGAAGCACCGATTTGGCCGAGAGGTAGGCCAGCGGGTTGGAGAGTGTATAGGGCGTTCCCCCTTTGTTTTTAAACCTTACAACATAACGGGTAAACTGCGCTTCCGATATATCGGCCACCAGGATGAGCAGCAGGAAAAGGGGTAAAGCTTTTTTCATCAGTACAGTGGCGTTTTTAAGCCATCCTCAAATTTAAGGTGAATGCGGGAAATCAGTTGTGGTCGATCATCCACATCGTGATGCCGAACCCCGTTTTGTAGGGTCCGCCGCTTCCGCCCGTGTTGGGCTGGTATTCCCAGAGCTCGTATTCGCGGTAGACCAGGCCAATATTTTTGGAATATTTTTCGACCGATCGCGAACGGGCCGCATAGGAACCGGTGGCGACGATCGGCACATTGAATGATTCATCCGCTTCTTCGATGCTGTAAACATTGGCGTAATTGATTCCGCGGTAACTGAAGGAACCCGGTAACCCGTCATAATAGAAATCCCAGTCCTCCATATTGTCATCGTTACTGAAATTAAAGAGGGAACCGTAAGGATCCGTAGGAAGGTATTTGTTTCCCTTCCAGCTGAACCCGTCTTTAAAGGGAATATGGAGTTTGATGAAACGGAGATTGTCTTCCGATACCTCCGCCTGGTCGCCCAGGGGCGTGATAAAATAAGAACCGGCGGGCTGCCAGGGCAGGGTGCCGGCGGTATCGCGCAGGTAACGGTAAACCCGGTAAGCGGGGCGGCCGAGGTTGTCGGTGATCAGGGCGTCAACCTGGTGTTTGACCTGGTATTTATGGATCTCGGTACTGCGGCCGAAATTGGTAAAGACCATCGAATCGATACGGTACGTGATGTATTTGCCCGCGGCCAGGGGCATGTAATCGGTTATCGATTCCGAAGTAAAATCATCCTTCTTGTTGCAGGAGAAAAAAAGCAGGGCGGCAAGGACAAGTCCCGCCAGGTTTCTGGTAAAAAGGATTTTCATAAGCGGCTTTTCTGAGTTCCCGGATACAAATTTTTCGGTTTGGATGTCTAAAGCTACAAACAAAAGACGTGGAAACATAGTTTCCGGGTTTTAAAACGCATTTATCCCGGCTTTATTGCCTGGTTTTAAACGAGTTCGCCCCGCTGTATGATCCCCCCACCCAGTACATCTCCGCCCTCGTAAAACACCGCGCTCTGACCGGGAGCGATGCCCTTCGCGTTTTCATAAAAACGAACGCGGACCGTACCGTTTTCGGGGTACAGGTTCGACAGGCTGCCGGGGTCCTTGTACCTGATCTTGGTAATGGATTCCATGCCCGGGGTGAGCAGGTCGTATTTAACAAGGTTCAGTTTACCCACGATCATTTCATTTTGTTCCAGGTCCTGCTCATCGCCAAGGGTAACCGTATTGGTGTCGGGATCGATTTTCGTAACGAACACGGGCCGTCCCAGCGCGATATCAAGTCCCTTGCGCTGCCCGATCGTATAAAAAGGATAGCCTTTATGGGTGCCCAGGATATTTCCTTTGGTATCCACGAAATGTCCGCCCGTTACTTTTTCTTCCAGTCCCGCCACGCGGCGTTTCAGAAAACCGCGGTAATCGTTATCGGGTACAAAGCAGATTTCATAGCTCTCGCTTTTTTTCGCCAGTTCGGGATACCCGTAATCGAGCGCCATTTTCCGGATCTCCGTTTTACGATAGGTTCCGAGCGGCAATAAAGTGCGGCTGAGCAGGTCCTGCTGCAATCCCCAGAGCACATAACTCTGATCCTTGGTTTCATCAACGGCCCTGCTGATCACGTAGCGGCCATTATCCTGTTGCCTGATCCTGGCATAGTGCCCGGTGGCGATATACTCGCAGCCAAGGGCATCGGCCCTTTTCAGCAGGGCCCGCCATTTGATATGGGTATTGCAAAGCACGCAGGGATTGGGGGTGCGGCCCGCGAGGTATTCTTCCACGAAGTTTTCGATCACGAAATCGCCGAACTCTTCGCGTATATCAAGTATATAATGAGCAAAGCCATGCTCCACGGCGGCCTGCCGCGCGTCATTGAAAGAATCGAGGTTGCAACAGCCCGTTTCCTTCTTGCTTCCGCCGCTGGCTGCGTAATCCCAAGTTTTCATGGTGATGCCCACCACTTCATAGCCCTGGTCGTGCAGCATCAGGGCCGTAACGGTACTGTCGATACCGCCGCTCATCGCCACCAGCACTTTTCCTTTCCGGCTCATGTTCAAAAAAATTAAGGGGCAAAGATACGAATGAAATGGCGGGGGGAATAGATAAAAGATATTAGGTAACAGATAAAAGTTAAGGGATAGTAAATGCTGGTTGGCAACCGGTTATAAATGGGGGTGTTTTAGATCTTTCATATTCCTCTTTTCCTGAACCCGCGTGGGTGGGGGGAAGGGCAATGTTTGTATTTCATTGCTTTCATTATTTTCGTCCGGATAATACCGATGCGGATACTATTTATCATATTTCTTTTTTTAGGATTGGGGAAAACTGTATCCGGACAAATCGATTCAATCCTTTCGCTGGGTAGCGAAGACCTGCAGGTGAAAGGGTTTATTGACTGGTCCAACCTGCAAATCAATGAGAATAAAAGGGAATTGGCGGTACCGGTTTTGGAACAGGCCCTGGACCGTTTTAAAAGATTGGGGAAGAAAAAACTTTACCGGGAAGCCTGGTATTACCGCCAGCGGTGGAGGGCCAGTGAAGGAGGTGGCGATAAATGGTATGAGCAATCTATTTCACGTTTATTCCAGTCGGCCGAAGAAGCCGGCCGGAAAGGCTGGTGGTATACGGAGGCGGAATGCCGCATGGATGCGGCGCGCCTGCTGTTTGATTTTACTCAAAAATACCCCCTGGCTTTTGAACAAATGATCAAGGCCTATGACCTCATTCAAAAAGCGGGTCTGAACCATTACCCCGAAGCCATCCGGCTGATCGATGCGATGGCCACCCGGTATTACCAGTTTGGCGATTAT
>CAYNSL010000056.1:14871-21328 GCA_964399755.1 uncultured Chitinophaga sp.
AGCCATCCGGCTGATCGATGCGATGGCCACCCGGTATTACCAGTTTGGCGATTATGCCAATGCCATCCGGTATTTTAAGGAATCGATGAACGCGCCCGCACCCTGGGCATCGACCGCGTATTTGCATGAAACGCAAAATACGATCGGGTTATGTTACCAGGCTTTGAAACAATATGATTCCGCGATTTATTTTTTTCAACTGTCGCATGACCGTTCCCTGCAGTTGAAAAATAAATTCTGGGCTGCGCTGACGGACGGGAATAAGGGATATACTTATTATCTGATGGGCGATTATGACCGGGCCTTTCCGTTGATGGAGGCCGATTTCCACGCCAGCGCGGAAGCCGGTGAAACCGGAAGCGCCATGAATGCCGCGCTGGGACTGGCGGCGATCTGCCTCTACCGCGGGAATACGGTGCTGGCGGAGCAATTTATCGTTTATGCCCGTAAATATATTAACAGGGATTATATCAACCAGAATGTAAGCTATTACCGTAGCCTGTACCTGATCAGTAAACTGCGGGGCAATTACCGGGATGCAGTCGTGTTTGTGGATTCCTTCATGTATTTCCGCGACAGCCAGTCGAAAATTTCAGACTCGAAGATCATCAGCCAGGCCCGGCTGAAAGTGGAAGTGGACCAGCATGTGAACGAATTGAAATTACTGGAATCATCCCGCAGCCGCCAGGTGCTGATCCGCAACGGGCTCCTGATCGGTTTAATACTGGTGGGCATCATCGCCGCCCTGCTGGTGAACCGCCGTCTGATCCGGAGGAAGCGGGAAATCGAAGTGGCCGCGATGGAGAAAAAGCACGCCCTGGCAGCCCTGGAACGATCCCGTCAGGAACTGCTTGCTTTTACATCTGCCCTGAAGGAAAAGAATGAGCTGATCGAATCATTCCGCCAGGAAATTGAAAAGCTCCGCCAATCGGATATCGGATCTGAACGTATTGAGCAGTTAAACCAGTTGGTCAATGCCAGCCTGCTTACGGAAGAGGACTGGAAACAATTCCGCCTGCTGTTTGATAAAGTATATCCCGGATTTTTCATCCGCATGAAAGAAAAAATGCCCGATCTGGGTTCCGCCGACACCCGGCTGATGGCGTTGACCAAACTTCAATTGAGCCAAAAAGAAATGGCCGCGATGCTCGGCGTGGGCTATGATGCCATCCGCAAAGCCCGTCAACGGCTCCGGCAGAAGATCAACCTGCCGGAAGAAGGCAGCCTGGATGAAGTGGCTGAACTGATCTGAGCCCGGCTCCTTTCCATTTTATCTTCTGAAACCCTTGCCCGGAGCGGGTTCCGGGATGTCACAGTTTTGTCCCGCACCCGTCACAAACTGGTCACGCCCGAAAATAGGAATCCGCGTGCCGGTACCCCCATATTTGCCGGAACGAATCCGGTTTGCGTAAACAATTCCTGCATATCAAACAACTGAGCTGGCTGATCCTGTTCCTGATCCTGCTGGCTGCGTTCCTTACCTGGTGGTTTTTTACCGGGAGGATCCATGCGATTGACCGGAAGATTGAAGAACATAACCATGCACGTCAACTCTAAAAAAGCAATATGCAACACGAAACAAAAACCCGGCAGCAGTTCCGGTTGAGTTTTATCACGGCGGCGGGCATTTATTTTTTCCCGCCGGAAGAAATTGTGCGGCTGGAAGCGCTGAGTAATTATACCTGTATCCATTTCCGGAATCATAAACCCATCCTGATGGCGAAAGTCCTCCGGGAATATGAAGCGCTCCTGCAGCCCTTCGGGTTTATCCGCACTCACCGCAGTCACCTGGTGAACCGCACCTGTATTGCCAGGATCGATTCGGGGAAAAACATCATCATGAATGATCAAAGCCGGGCGGAGCTGTCACGCCGTAAAAAAAGACAGGTTTTCGACTTCCTTTTCAACCGCATTTCTTCCGCCGCTTAAAAACCAACAATATGAAAAAATTATTTATCATGCTGCTTGCAGCATTAGCCGTAACAGCTTCCTTTTCGCAAAGTGTGGGTATCGGAACGGTTACTCCCGATCCCACCGCCATTCTCGATCTGAGTGCCACCGGGAAAGGGATACTGGTTCCCCGGATGGACTCTGTTGCACGCAACGCGATTGCAGGCCCGGCCCGCGGCTTACTGGTCTATGATTCCAGCTGCCGCGCCTTTTTCGTTAACCGGGGTACGGCTGATAATCCCGACTGGAAACAGGTGTTATCCATGGCCGACGGATGGGGAACACGCGGCAACGCCGGAACTGATACCGCCATAAATTTTATCGGGCCAATTGATAACATGCCCCTGCACTTATCCGCCAACGGGAAGCGGGTGGCAAAATTCAATACGGCCAATGCCACATATTTTATCGGGAAGGGTGCAGGACAGCGCAATGCCACCGGCAATAATAATATTGCCATCGGGGATTCCGCACTGGCCGTGAATTTGAGCGCCAACCATAATGTTGCCATTGGTTTCTATTCGATGAAGGATGCTACGGGAAGTGGAAATATCGGTATCGGGTACAGGACGCTGCAGAAAATTTCCGGGCAGAATAATATTGGTATCGGCTATGGAAGTCTGCAATTCGCCCAGCAGGGATACAACAATATCGGGGTCGGGCAGAACGCGCTTTCGAATATTAACGGCGGGAATGATAATACCGGAATAGGAATTAACAGTCTTTATTCAAATGTAACGGGAAAATACAATTCTGCACTGGGACATTATTCCCTGTTTAGCAATGATAACACGGATAATAATACAGCGATTGGTTATTATGCATTGGTCAATGCCCAGGTACCCGGCGGAAATAATACCGCCGTGGGGGCCGCGGCAGCCTGGCAATTGCAGGGAGGAAGCGATAACACCGCCCTCGGTTATTATGCATCACCGTACACCAATTTATTCTCCATCAACCGTTATAATGCTACCGTCATCGGGGCCTATGCGCTGGCCGATTGTAATAACTGCATGGTGCTGGGTTCGGTGGCCGGCGTGAACGGGGGCAGTTCCAGTGTTAATGTGGGGATCGGGTATAACAGTCCCGCATTTCCGCTGGATGTGCGGAGCCCTGGCAATAATGTGACACTGGCAAATTTTAAAAACGGGTCGGGGTACGGACAGATTATTGTTTCCAACGGTACAGGACGGGTGGACCTGGGGGTAGATGACAACGGGGGGTATGCCGGCACCAATTTACCGGGAGATTTCCGCATACGCACCGGGGCCACGAACCGCATGTTTTTCCGGCAGAGCGACGGATTTGTGGGTATTGGTACAGACGCCCCGGCGGAGAAACTGGAAATTAACGGTAACCTGAGACTGAGCGGCACGATCGTGAATGATAACCCGCAGTCATTTGCCCTGATCAATAACTGGGTGAATTACGGAGCCGGGTTTGGAAATGCCACTTATTACAAGGATAAGCAAAACATAGTCCGCCTGGCCGGGCTGGTGAAGAATGGCACCACGGGAGTGATAGCCACGCTTCCTCCGGCTTGCCGCCCTGCCGCCGAACAGATTTTTACCGTGGTATCCGGCGCCTCTTTCGCACGGCTCGATATCCGCGCGAACGGTGATGTGGAACTGATCGGCAGTTATTCCAATGCTTTTGTTTCACTGGATGGCATCGCATTCCGTGTAAACTGATGACGAGCCTGTTCGTGGAAATAAAATAAGCTGCCGGGTAATCCGGCAGCTTCCGTAATTCCAGGGTACGGGGATCCCCGGGTTGATCAGTTCTTCACTTTTGTTTTATTCTCCTTGTACCGCATATCCGGGGTGCCGTCCTTTTTTACTTTCTTATTGACCGTATACCTTTTATCGGGCGTGCCGTCCTTTTTTACCGGCCCGGCCGTGGGGGCTACGGCTTTTACTTCCTTGTTTTTTTCACCGCCCACCTTGGTCTTGGTGGTGATCACCGTGTTCTTATCCTTCGTTTTATTTCCGTCAGTCTTGGTTTTACCGGGATCCGTCGTCGTTTTTGATTTGGCCATATCGCTCTTGATCTTTGTATCGCCGGTGATTTTGTTTTCCTTGGTTTTGACTCCCTGGTCTTTTGTCTTTACGATGCCGTTCTTCGTTTTTGTTTTTTCGGGTGTCTGCGCCATGGTGATACCGGCGAAACCCAAAAACAGGAAGGAGGCAATGAGTAGTTTTTTCATTTTTTTAATTTTAATTGTTACGCGGAATTGTTGATCCAAAGTTGATACAGAAAGCGGGCCGTCACCAAAATCCGGCGCCTGCTTAACCGGAGATTAACGGTGGTTAACCGGATGTTAGCGGAATGAGTATTAACCGCCGCTTAACGCCTTTGCCATGCGCGGGCCCCCGAATATTCGCATCTTTGCAGCAGAATCTGCCTCCATGCGTTCCCTTACCACCCGCCTGATCATCTTTATCGCATCTTTACTCATCGCCGTGATCATCGGGATGCAGGTGCACTGGCTGAGCAAGACCTACGCCTATGAAAAACATGAGTTCAGTACTTCGGTCCTGAAAGCGGTACGCGGCGTTTACGAAGACATTCCGCTTTTATATAATGTATCGGTTCCTCTCGACAGCCTGGTGGAAAGACCCGACCAGCAATCCTTTTTGTTCCGGATCGACAGCATTCCCTCGCATGACACCCTGCTGCATTACCTCTCCGGTGAACTGGAGATTTTTCATGTCTTCACCGATTACAAAGTGGCGGTATTTGATCCCCGGCTGCAGCAATATATTTCCCAGGATTATATTTCAGCCGACGCCAGCAGCCGTAACGAGGACTCAATGGCCCGACTGCCCCTCGTAAAACGTGATTTCAGTTATGTGCACCTGTTCTTTCCCAACCGTCACCGGTACATTATCCGGGAAATGAGGAGCTGGATCTACTCGAGCGCGGTGCTCCTGCTTTTGCTGATCTGTTTTTCCTTTTCGATCTATTATTTCATGAAGCAGAAATTCCTCGTGGAAATACAGAAGGACTTTATCAACAACGTCACGCATGAGTTCAGTACGCCGCTCTCCGTGATCGATCTGTCGGTGGAAGCGCTGGAAAAACCAGGCACACAGGCCAGCCCCGAAAAGATCAACCGCTATATTTCTTCTATTAAATACCAGTCGTCTTATCTCAAAAACCATATCACCAACCTGATCAACACCGTGGTGGCCGGTCATTACCAGCCCGCCTATAAAAGCCAGCCGGTATCGCCCAATGATTTATTACGGAAAGCCGTCATGCAACTGGATACGCTGCTGGTCAAGAAAGACGGAAAGGTGGAATGGCAGCTCGATCCCTCCGACCCCGTGATCATGGCCGATGAGGAAAATCTTTACCTGGCCTTTTTCAATATTATCAACAACGCCATCAAGTATTCGCGGGAACCCCGGGTGGTCATCCGTTCATCGGCAGCGGATAACCGGTACACGGCAAGTATCAGGGACAATGGTCCGGGGATCGATCCGGCCGAACATAAACGGATCTTTAAAAAATTCTACCGCGTGCAGAACGGGAATGTCTATAGCGCCAAAGGGCTGGGGCTGGGACTGTATTTTACACGCCGGGTGATCGACGCCCACCACGGACAGGTGCGGGTGAGCAGCGTTCCGGGTATCGGCACCGATTTTACCATTGAATTACCTATGACAAAAACATCCTGATGGAAAATAAAGCAAGGATTTTACTCGCGGAAGACGATGAAAATCTCAGCGACCTGATGAAGGAAGCGCTGGAAGACGAAGGCTATTCAGTGCAGGTATGCGCCGACGGGCAGACCGCCCTGGAGGTATTCGACAAGAATAAATTCGATATCTGCCTGCTCGACGTGATGATGCCGGTAAAGGACGGGTTCGCCGTGGCCAAAAAGATCCGGCAGCAAAGCGATGTGATCCCGATCCTTTTTATCAGCACCCGCGCCCAGCTGGAAGATAAAACAGAAGGGTACGCCCGGGGCGCCGACGATTATATTGTGAAACCCTTCGCCATGAAGGAACTGCTGATGAAACTGGAAGTCTTCCTGCGCCGCAGTAAAAAACTGTTCAGTGAAACCAAGGAAGAATTCCGGCTCGGCAATCTTCTTTTTTCCTATACCGACCTTCAGTTGAAGGGTCCGGGTGTAAACATGCGGCTTAAACAGAAGGAAGCTGACCTGCTCCGTTTTCTGTCCCGCCACCCCAACCGGATCCTCAAAAGGGAAGAGATCCTGGTGGCGGTCTGGGGAAAAGACGATTATTTCCTGGGCAGGAGCATGGATGTATTCATGAGCAAGCTCCGTAAATACCTGAAAGCCGATCCTGCCGTCGTGCTCGAAACCGTGCATGGCATCGGGTACCGGTTCAGCCTGCCCTGATCACCCAAATGTTAACGGGCGCCGATTAACAGGCGGTTAACCTCGTAATCCCGGCTCACACCTGAAATTTATATCCACAACAGTTCTTTTAGCGTTGTTCGGTTTATCTCGTGTCAGGGTTGAGTAACGGGCCGG
>CAYNSL010000057.1:0-21178 GCA_964399755.1 uncultured Chitinophaga sp.
GATACTGGTCGATGGTAACTTCGATACCTTCTTTGCGCGCGGCTTCGATCATCGGCACCGTTATTTTACTGCGGCCCCAGTTCTGTTGCCCGCTGAGCTTGAAATGTGAGATCTCCACCGGGATCTTCGCTTCGCGGCCGATGGTCAGGGCTTCTTCGATGGCGTAAGTGACGCTGTCGCCTTCATCGCGCATATGGGAAGCGTAAATACCGTTGTATTTAGCGGCAATCTTTGCCAGTTCCACGATCTCGGGTGTTTTGCTATAGGTGCCGGGGATATAGATCAGCCCGGTTGATAATCCAACCGCCCCATCGCGCATCGCTTTGTCTACGATTTCATCCATACGTTTCATTTCCTCCGGCGTGGCGTCGCGGTTGGCGCGGCCCATCACGGTCTTGCGGATATCATTATGACCAACCAGGGTAGCGACATTGATGGAAAGTTTGAGCGAATCGATCCATTTCAGGTATTTCCCGATATCGGTATTGGAAGAACCGCAGTTACCGGTTACGCAGGTGGTCACGCCGTCGAGGATAAAATTGGTGGCGTTGGGATCCTTGGTCTCATCGCCTTCGAGGTGGGTATGCACGTCGATAAAGCCGGGGGCGACGATCAGGCCGGTGGCGTCGATGGTTTTTGCGGCGGGCATGTTCACGTCCCGCCCGATGGCGATGATCTTCCCGTTCTTTACGGCCAGGTTGCCGTAATACCAGTTATTGCCCGTGCCGTCCACGATCCTGCCGTTTTTAATCAGGATATCGCAAACAGGATTTTGCGCGCCGGCAAGCAGGGGGAAAAAAAGAAAAAACAGGAGCCGTTTCATGCATCCAAGTTAGGAAAACTTATTCGGCCGAACCCTTGTCGCCCACGAACCACTGCTCCTTATTTCTGAATAAAACATTAAAAGTGGTCAGCGAACCATAACAGCGGGTAATATATTGCTGCAGGTTCACTTTGTCTTCGTCGGTCAGTTTCTTATGGCTGTTGATGTTCTGCTCCAGCACGCGCAGGCGGTCGCGCAGCATGACGATCTTATGAAAGAAATCTTCGATGGGGATTTCTTTTGGCTTCAGGCTTTTATCGGCGGGCTGCAGGAGCATGGTGCCCTTGATCCACCGGTCACCCAGGGGCACCATTTCGGTGATCCCGCCCCACATTTTCAGGATGCGGAGGAGGGAGTTTTCAATATCCGAATGGGTTTCTATTTCTTCAGAAACGTTTTCGGGGATGACCTCCTCGAGTTTGTCGTCGGTCTTTTCAATCTCTTTCAATCCGTGATTGATAAAGGAGATCAGGTAAGTGGCGTAGCGGATGCCCACGATCACGCCCGGTCCGAACTGGGTGTGCTGCAGGCGGGTGCCAATGCCCAGCGTGGTTGGTTCCATATTAGATTATTTGATGTGAAATTCCTTTTTCAGTTTTTCCAGGATGGCCTGCGCCAGGCTCAGCGCCTTGCGGGCGCTGTTGAGATGCGTGCGCAGGTTGCGCGAACGGCAAAGCTCGGCATATTCGTTGAATAAGATCTTATCGGTGCTGAGCAGGGGCGGGTTGAGCCGCATGAAACTGTCGATGGCCACCGGGTTATATTGTGTATACAGTGAATTTTGTACCACCTGGTTGGCGGCAAGGTTATACCGGAAATCAAAAAGCTTTGCCCGGGCCTTTCGTGTTTCGAGATAAACCGGACGGTCGATCTCGCTGATCTGGCGAAGGGAACGGGTCATCTGGTCGTATTCCCCGATCAGCTGCTCCAGTTCCAGGTCGCCGAAATAACGCAGCGAACCCGAATTGCGCATCTGCTGAAAAGTGGCGTCGTTGGGTTCGAAGCCGCGCATATATCCGCCCCAGAGCCCGTACCAGTACAGCTTGCCGCTGGGCAATTGTCCCGGCTCGCCCGAGGAGAGAAGGGCGAGGAAGCTGTCTACATAATTTACGGCGAATTCGCCATGATTAATGATCTGCACCAGCTCGGCGGTATCCGTCTGCAGGTTCAGGAACATGGATTTCGCGTACACCTTCGCCCGCTGGTGCTCGATATAATGCTCCCGGCGGTTCTCGACAAGGAACCCGAGGGTGACGGCGAGAAAGAGCATGAAGAATTCCCAGAAATAGTGGGTCCATTTTTTTCTTTCGGAATGGGTGTGGGAATGGATTTCCATGGTTATCGGGATGAGTTATGTTAATAAGTAAATAAGTATCTAAAGTATATAAAGTAAATAAAGGGTCGTGGATAAATTACCAGGTTGAATTTACGAAGCATCTCAAAATATGCAACTCCGGTCCGGTTTCAAGGCAGGCGGTATTCCTTTTTTAATAATGCGATCAGGTTGCCGGCTTTCTTTTTTAAAAGCTCCAGCCGGCTTTCGATGAGGAAATTACTGCCTTTGATCTGGTTGATGCAATAGGCAAGATCCTGCTGAAGTCCCGTGTCATAGGACCGCAGGGGCGGGTTGTTTTCGGGCCGGTTGATGCCGTCCACGGAAATCATTTTATCAAAAATAAACGGGTTAAACATGCGGGATAATACCGGGTCCGCAGCCCTCCGCTCGATCCGGTCATCATCCTGGTTTGTTTCCAGGTAGTCGACCAGCTTCTGATACCCCATCATGCTGTCTACGCCCCGCTGGTACCTGATCAGCCGCAGGGAACCGGAACTCAATAGTTGATTAATGGTCCTGTCGTTGCTTTGAAAACGACGTGTTCTGAGCAGCAGCCTGGAGAAGTAATACAGATCGTTTTCATACCCCTTTATCTGCTGATTGCTTAACAGCAGCAGCAGTGAATCCATCTGGACACCTTTGATTTTCCGGAATGCGATATTATCGGAGATAGCCGCGGTATCTGTAATTAAATCTTCCACGTAGGACTGGATAAACTGTTTTTCCCGGTGTTTTTCCACGGCCCGCTCCCGGATGTTCTCCGCCAGGAAACCGCAGAAGACGGCGAGAAAGAGCATGAGGAATTCCCAGAGGTAGTGGGTCCATTTTTTTCTTTCAGTATGCGTATGGGAATGAACTTCCATGGTTATCGGGATGAGGCATGTAAAAAAGTAAATAAGTAAATAAGTATATAAAGTAAATAAAGTTTATAGAGTTTATAAAGTTTAATTATTTGTCAACGGAGCGTTTAATCAGCATAGGAAATACGGAGGATTATGGAGAGATTAAAAGCTTGCCTTATAGCCCCGTTCCTCTGTATCCGTTGTGGAAATGGGATAGCTGAAGGACATACAGTAAGCGCGGGTCAAATATTTATCTGAGGAGCGATTTATTCATATATGGATTCGGAGTAGCGCCGGGATTTTCTTTAGAACGGCTTAACGTTTCAGGTATTTATACAGGAAGGCGCAGGCAAAGCCGAGTAAGACGTAGAGAAAAAAGCGGAGAAGACGTTGTTGCCAGGGGCGCATGGGAAGATAATTAAGTATGTTGCAATGGGGGGTCAATATTGGTTTTCAAGTCAGTTGAAGTGGTATCGTTTTTTAAGTAATGCAATGATGGCTTCTGCCTGGCTAACCACCGCGGGCAGTTCTTCTGTTTCCCGTATAAACAAATTTCGCCGGATATTCAGCTTATCGTTTAAGAATATCCGTACAGCCCGCAGGTCCGTTGCCAGCAACGGCGTACGGTCGGTATCATGAAGTGTCCTGTAAAATTCTGTTTGCAGGGCCGAGTCCCGGTTGTTGCGGAGGCCGTAAATAAAATGTGAAGGATAGTTCATGTCGATCACTTCGTGCCGGCGGGTGGCGGTACTGTTGGCGCGCTCTTCGTCACCCGCGAAATCTTCATCAAGGTGATAGGTAAACGCGACATAGGACGAAACCTGGTTTACCAGCTCAGGATCGGAAAAATACCTAAGGCTGCCGGAATGGATCAGCTGTTCGGTGGTGGCGCGGCTCCACTTATAGGGCCGGTACCGGTCCAGCGAACCCAGTACAAACAGGTCGATATTCCGCATTTGTCCCAGCGACCGGCCCCTGATATACGCAGACAGGCTGTCGATAACGACAATATGATTCTGCATTTGAGTGATGATGACGCGTACCATCCTGATATCTTCCCCGAGGTCGTGCACGAGACTGCGGGCGTATTGCCGCGCCCTTTGCTTTTCGACAATATGCTCCCGTTTATTTTCGGCGAGGAATCCGCAGAACACCGCGAGGAATAGCATCAGGAATTCCCAGAGATAGTGGGTCCACTTTCTGTGTGCTGTATGGGAGTGTGAATGGACTTCCATGTTGAGGGGTTGGGGAGTAAATTAGTAAATAAGTAAATAAGTAAATAAGTATATAGAGTATATAGAGTTTATAAGGTATAAAATGGGTAATGGGAATTGGATTATCTCTATTCTTATTTTCAATACCCGGGTAAGAAATTTTCTTAGAAGCGACTCCTGACTCCGAACTCCGAACTCCCGACTCCCGGCTCTATTCTCCCGGATGATACGTTTTCTCCATATGCTTCAGCACATCTTCCTTGTAAAATAACACGTCCTTAAATTGCCCCTTGCTGTACAGCTGTCCCTGGTCGAAAAAATGGGGGGAAGCGGGGTCCCCGCTCTCACCGCCTGCCAGCAGTGATTTCGCGGTGATCTTCTTTCCGAATTCAACGGCGCAGACAAAACTGTTCCCGTTTACGCCATACCGTTTTTTTGTTCCGGGAAAATAGCTGCTGGTATAGGAAGGCAGCATACCCCAGGCAGAAGAGGCAAAACCAACGGGGTAGCTGGGTTTATTGTCATCAAATTTATTTTCGATATCACCCGAAATGCGCTGGAACCGGTTGATCTCGCCCCAGGGGATATTCCAGCGTCCGTAAATATCCTGCAGGTCCTGCAGCGCCGCCGTGAAGGCTTGCATCAGGTCGGGATTACCAAGTGCGGCAAAATTTTTAAGCTGTTCCACCTGGTCGGCCCCGGGTATGGGTTGGTGATAGCGGCTTAATACGGTTTGCAGGCGCGTTCCCCACTGTACCGCGAGGGTGGTGGCCACGGATTGCTCTGAGGTACGGTAATCCCAGCGCCGAAGGGTGTCGATGGGCGCCAGCAGGTAATGGTAAAGCGAATCGGAGAGTGAAATCTTTGTGTCAAAAAATTTCAGCAGGGCGGGCACCAGCACTTCGAATGCGGCCAGGCGGGTATCATAACCCGCTTTGATGACTTTATCAATGGTATAACCGCTGCCCTCGCTTAACACCCTTACCGCGTTAATGCCGCGAAAGTTTTCGCCGTCGGGCGCCATATAAGCGGGAAAGTTTTCTTTTTGGGGGCTGTTATTTCCTGCAACGGTAAAAGGCGTGGAGTTGCAGTTCTGCAACCAGCCGTTGGGCGGGTTGATACATTGCACAGTTTCACTAACCGGATGGTAGCCTTTCCATTCAGTGGCGGTGATACTTCCGTCAACCGGTTTGGTCCAGTCGAATGACGTGTCGCGTTTCGGTATGCGGTTCCCGTGCCAGTAAGCGATATTTCCTTCCGCGTCGGCATAAACCGTATTGTTCGAAATATTCCCTTCAAGATCGAGTGTCTTTTTGAATGCGGCAAAACCACTTGCCTTTGTTCTTTGCCAGCACTGGATCAGCCCGTTCAGTAAACGGTTATCGGCCCGCACACTCAGGTATTGCCCGTCTTTTTTAGCCATCACGGGACCATGGCGCGTGAATAATACATTGAAAGTTTTTGTTTCCATACCGCCCGAAGCGTTACGACAGGCAATGCCGATCTTTTTTTCGCGGACGGGTGATGTGCTTCCGTTGTATTGGCAGATCCATTTCCCTTTTTGCCGGGAAATTTTTTCGATATAGGAATCAGCCGCATCCACGGCGCTGCTGGTATGCATCCACCCGCAGTGCTCATTAAATCCCTGGTAAATGAAAAACTGTCCCCAGGTAACCGCGCCGTACACATTTAATCCCTCTTCACTTGCCATATGGACTTCGGGCCGGAAATAAAAAGTGACGTGCGGGTTGATATAGAGGATCGCGTTTCCCGATGCGGTTATTTTCGGGGAGAAGGCAAACCCGTTGGAGCCTGTCAGTATTTCTTCAGCGGGTGGTTTGGTTACGGAACTGATGTCCCGCCCCCCGCCGTATAAATTTTTTACATCGCCCGCCGTGATGCCGGCGGTGTTGATGGCCCCGATACTGCCGTCGGTCCAGAGCAGGGGATACCATGGTTCATAGCGCCCTCCCAATACGGAACGAACCGCCGGGTGTTTGTAGAGGTAATAATTAATGCCATCGGCCCAGGCATCGCATAATTTTCTTAGCCATGCGGGCGCCTTCCGGTAATCGGCCTTTGCTTCTTCCGGATCGATGATCATGCGGATCAGCAGGTCATTGTACAGATCCTTTTCCCCGTTTATCGACGAAAGCCGCCCCAGCTTCTCGGCATAGTTCATCTCGATGCGTTTGAAATCATCTTCGCACTGGGCATAGATCATCCCGAACACGGCATCGGCATCGGTTTTACCGTAAATATGCGGAACGCCATAGTTGTCGCGGATGATGGTTACCTGCTTCGCCTGTTTTTCCCAGCGGGCAATCTGTGAGGCGGGGGGCTGGGCCAGCACTTGCAGGGGAACCAGCAGCAGGAGGATCCAACATTTCATATATCCAATTTACGAATTAAATAAGCCCCTGTCATCGCCTTCATTGTAAAAAACAGGTCGTATTATTCTTTCAGGTGATAGTCCCGCTGCAGGAGCCTGATCAACGCGGTCGCTGAAATGATAAACCTCTTTGCATTGGAGATAACCACTTTTTTAGTGCTGAACATGATATGGAAACGCGTGCACACTGCATTGATGATGGCGGGGTCGTTGCTGAGCAATGTAAATCGTTCGCCGGGTATGGAAGCAACCCCCGCGGGTCCCAGTTTAAATATTTCATGGAACAGGCCGGCATCAAAAAGCTGGTCATAATGCTGAAACAAGTCCCGGCGATTTTGGTATTGCATCGGGGTAGGCCCGCTTTCAATATACCGGCTGATCTGGTAATAATTGCTGATGCTGTCAAGCGTGGATTGGTGATGAATCAGTCGGAGCCCCCCGGAACTTTTCAGCTGCTCAAAAGTTTTGTTCTGACAAACCAGAAAAGCATCGTCGAAGGGAATAAACCGGGCCAGGGCATAAATTTCCCGGGCCGACGCATTCCTGTTTTCACCATTGATGAGTGAAAAAAAACTGTCAATTTCATCACAACCCTTTTGGTTTATTTCCACCGACAACCGGAAAGCCGCCGTATCTTCTTTCAGGTCCTGCACCATGGCCCGGATATATTTTTTTTCGCGTTGCCGTTCTACCATATGCTCACGGGTATTTTCCACAAAGAACCCGAGCGTCACCGCCAGGAAGAGCATGAAGAATTCCCAGAGGTAATGCGTCCATTTCTTTCGGGCAGAATGCGTGTGGGCATGCACTTCCATTATTGTTTCAGCTTTTAGTGGCTGAGTCTTTGACCGGTCAGCCGGATAATTTTCTTCATACCGGGTTTATTTTATTTTGTAGAAATCATAAGGCGTAAACTCCACAAAATCCGCTACGGTTACCCGCACCGATTTCACTTTTCCCGCTTCAATTACGAAGGGCCATACTTTTCTGCCGTAGAGCGGGTCGTTGAATATGGCGTAGAAACGGTTTCCGCCCAGGGCTTCCAGGTCGGCATAGCGGCCCTTGTGGTGTTCAAAGGCGGCGACCAGTTTCCCGTCTTTCAGCGAGATGGTCATGTTGCCGTACACATCGTGTTTGTAAGTGCCGGCAAAGGCCTGCAGGGGTAAGGCGGCTGCGGGCTTCCTGTCAATCGTATCTTTTTTCAGCTTCCATTCTTTTGCATCTTCCGCGTCGTTCATTTTCTGACGCGCGAGGAAGACGCTGCTGTAATTGCGGTAGGGCAAACCAAGATAGGCGTCGCGAATCTCCAGCTTCAGGGCTTCGTAAAAAGCGTTGGCATCGGTATTGGTGAAAACAAGGATGCCCAGTTTTTCCTCGGGTACCAGGGTAACGCTTGTCACGAATCCATTCACGCCGCCGGTATGACTCACGATCTTCCTGCCTTCATATTCTTCTAGAAACCAGCCCAGCCCGTAGAGTGCGAAATGAGCGCGGTTAAAAGGAGCGCCGCCATTGCCCAGGATGGAATGCGGCAGCCAGGTTTGCGCCAGCGCCGTAGCCGGAATTATTTTCCTGCCATCAAGACTGCCGCGGTCGAGCTGCATCAGCAGCCATTTGCTCATATCGCTGACGGAAGAAGAAATGCTGCCTGCCGGCGCCAGGTTATCGATATGCCCGTAGGGAATTTTTTTCAGTTCGCCGTAAACGACCGTATGCGCGGCCGCTTTGTTGGAAGCCGTATTGATTTCGGAACTAAGTGCGAGCGTACTGTTCATCCCCAGTGGCGTGAATATCCTTTCTTTTACAAATTCCGCCCATGATTTTCCCGTCACTTTGGGAATGATCTCGCCCGCCGTCATGAAGGCGCAGTTGGTATAACCCCATTTGCTGCGGAAACTGTAGAGCGGCTTGAGCTTTCCCATTTTCACGCGCACTTCCGCCGTGCTCAGGTCGGAATCGAAATACATGAAATCGCCCTGGAAGGTTTCGAACCCGAGCCGGTGACAGAGCAGGTCGCGGATATTGGCTTCCTTGGCCACCCAGGGATCATATAATTTGAAATCGGGCAGCCATCGCTGTACTTTATCGTCGAGCGAAAGTTTTTTATCGGCATCCAGTATCGCCAGCGCCGTGGCGGTAAACGCCTTGGTATTGCTGCCGATCATGAACAAGGTGTTTTCATCCACTTTATCGGCGCCGCCCGTTTCTTTTACGCCATAACCTTTCAGCAGCACCACTTTCCCGTTCTTCACGATGCCTACGGCCACACCGGGAATCTGCCAGTCGGCCAGGGCGCGTTGTACATAACTGTCAAGACTGTCTTTTACAAAAGCGGGCAGCGTATCCGTTTGCGCGAAACAGGCTATACGGGTAAGCAGCACAAGGAATGATAAGGCGAAAATCTTTTTCATACCTGGTTTGTTTTTTGGGAAGCGGCAATGGCTTTTTTCTTCATCGGGCCGAAAACCACTTTCAGGATCAGCGGGATCATCGGGGGCACCCAGAAAGCGATTTTCGGGGCATAGAGATATATGAATGCGAAAAGAATAAACAATACGGGAACGGCGAGCGCGCGCGCGGAAAAAAAACGGGCCATGGGCGGGGCCAGGTTCTCGCTGATCTTTCGTTTCGGGTTACTGACATAGCGCCACATGGAAAAATTAATAATTCCAAGAAACGCGATGTTCGAAGTATAAAATATTACGGGCGTAATGGTGCCGGTCATCACGTATTCGCTGTAAAAACCCGTACTGAAGGGCATCAGCGCCACGGCCAGCAGGAAGAGGATATTCAGCCAGATCAGCCGGCCCGTGAAACTGATCACGTAACCAAACAGGCGATGGTGTACGATCCAGTACTGACCGATCAGCAGGAAGCTGATGAGAAACCCGATGAATTTGGGGATCAGGTGGGCCAGCGCCTGCAGCAGGGACCCGTCGGTAACCTGGTCATGGGGGATTTCGGGTATCTTGATTTCAATGACCAGCAGCGTGATCGCGATGGCGAAGACCGCGTCGCTGAACAGGATCAGCCGTTCGAGCTGGAATTCTTTGCGGAGTTCGTTGTGCAGCTGGTCACTCATAAGCGGGAATCAACCCGGTAATTTAGCTTTCTTTTTTTACTTGGTTCCCGCGGCGGGTAAATTTATTCCTCTTCCTCTCTTTTCATCAGGGGATCGGGTGGCAACCCCCTTTTATAGCGTATAAAAGCCTGCTTGATATAAAACTGGAACTCGTAGTCGCCCGAAGACAGGGTAAATGCGTAGGAGGGGCGGTAGATCCGCATAAAACTATCGAGTTCATTGCCCGTCAGCAGCGTCAGCCTGCGCACCAGGGCTTTATTAAACCGGTGGTCTACAAATTTATCACGCTCTTCCAGCAACAGCCTTTTCTGGAATGCCGCGATACTCTTGTTTCGCTTGAAACGGAACATATTGATGATCTCGTCCAGGTCGAAGCCCACCCCCGCGCCGTATTGCGGGGCCACCGTTTTCAGTTTTGGTTTCTGGTAGTTGAAGATTTTAGCGTAATCGATCCGGTTCTGGATCGAATCGCGTTTGTAATCGCGCGGTTTTATTTTTACCTCTTTCAGGGTGGGTATGTTTACATGCAGCGAAATATCGAATTCGGATATGTTCGCGATTTTCAGTACGGGAAACTTTACGGTGGGTTTGTTGAGATAGCTGAACCAGATGGAATCTCTTTCGGTGACCTGGATTTCATACACCCCGTCGGCGTTTGTGGCGGTACCCCGGCCGGAGGTGGACAACACGGTCACGCCTTCCAGCGGGAAATTCCGGGAACTGTCGTACACGGTGCCCCTTATTTTATAGAGTTGCGCGGACGAGGGGACGGCGTTGATGAGGAAGACTACGAGTAGTATGGTGGTAAAATTTCTCAAAATGGCTGACCAGTTGACCAGTTAACAGGTTGACCGGAATGAGCCTTGTCAACTTCTCAACTAAACCCGGCAAGTAACAAAAGAAAATGTAAAAAGGATGGTAAAGTGGGGAGTATCTAGCGTAAATAGAGTATATAGAGTATATAAAGTTTATAAAGTATTGGGGAGAGAGAGGATGCAGTGTTCGATTATATCCGGGTAGTGTGCGTGTTCCAGTTCATGAACCCTTGCGGCAAGCGAATCGGCGGTATCGTTTTCCAGCACCGGGCAGCGTTCCTGGAAGATGACGGGACCGTGGTCATATAATTCATCAACATAATGAATGCTGATGCCGCTTTCTTTTTCATGGGCGGCCAGCACGGCTTCGTGTACGAAATGGCCGTACAAGCCCTTGCCGCCGTATTGCGGGAGCAGGGCGGGATGGATATTCACGATCCGGCGGGGGAATTTTTGAATAAGCGTACCCGGAATTTTCCAGAGAAAACCAGCGAGCACGATAAAACCGATGCGGAATTTTTCCAGTTCAGGGATATAGGCATCGCCCCTGTAAAACCTTTCCTTTTGAATCTCCAGTACCGGAATATTTTCTTCGCGGGCGATGTTGAGCACACCCGCGCCGGGTTTGTTGCAGACGATCAGCGCAACGCGGATCCGTTCATGCCCGCGGAACCGTTCAATGATCTTCCGGGCATTGGAACCCGCGCCGCTGGCGAAGATGGCGATATTCGTTTCGGCGCCGCTATCTTTTTTGATAACACCCATTTTGGCGCCGATTTTCCGGATATAGTTGCGGAAAAAAGAGAATTGTCCCAGTGGAATGCTGACGATCAATACAGCCAGCGGCCAGAGTAAAGTGATCAGCAAAATATAGATCAGGGTCCAGAGCCAGTCCTGCTGAATGGCCAGCCCGTTCAGGATCTTTTTACCCAGGTATCCCGTGGCGCTGCCACCGATGGCGAATGTGGCGATGATCAGCGCGAGTTGCCAGCCGCTTACTTTCCATTTCTGCCGGAGTTTTTCGAACATGTTGCCATCCCGTCGCGGGTTTTGATCCCGGCGGGGCTCAAAAGTGAGGAAAAAACAGCCACGAATAATCGATGTTTTCACAACAATCCCCGGTTTAAGGCCGGTTGACTGATTGGTGACAAAGCCGGTTGACGGGGGTAAAAAAAACGCCCCAAATCCGCTGAAATGCAGGCTGGTGGCGGATTAAAAAAAAGTTAAACCGCTTGTCGTTTTATTAGGTTACTGACTTATTTTTGCGGCGGGTTAACGGATTTTATCCACAATTTTTTGAATCAACAGCATCTATGATTCCTTGTAAACCAATCGGCCAAAGGCTGCTCCTCCTCTTATCCCTATTATTCGTTTCCATATTTCATATTTCTGCGCAGGGCGATGTGTCGGCCGGCAAGGCGATATTCATGGGGAAGTGCGCCAGTTGTCACAATATTTTCAAGCCCATGGTGGGACCGGCGCTGATGCACCTCGAGGAAAGGCATAAGTGGTCTGACCATAACGAATTGCTGAAATGGGTGAACAACCCCGGCGGATACATGGGGTCCGATTCATATACCCAGGGTCTCAAAGGCACTTACGGTTCGCTGATGACGGGTTTCCCCGACCTGAAACTGAAAGACATAGATGATGTGGTGGCCTATATCAATGATGAGGTTAAAAAGAAAGAAGCCGGTCCTGCGGATGGCGGCGGCGGACAACAGGTAGCACAGAAATCCAACCAAAACGCGGTCATCTTCGGTGTTATTTCCCTGATCCTTGCCGTGATCGCCCTGATCCTGATGCAGGTGAACAGCAACCTGAAAAAAATGAGCGATGACGCCGAAGGGATCATCCGTCCCGAGCCGGTTCCGTTCTACCGCAATAAAGTTTATATCGCCATGCTGGCCATCCTCTTCTTTGTCGTGGGTGGTTTTTATGTCACCAAGGGCGCCATCGGCCTGGGTCGCCAGAAAGGGTATCAGCCCAAACAACCGATTTATTATTCGCATAAAGTACACGCGGGGATCAACCAGATCAACTGCCTGTATTGCCACGGCTCGGCATGGGAAAGCAAACACGCGGCCATCCCCGCGGTGAATATCTGCATGAACTGTCATAAGGCCATCAACACCTATGAAAAAGGGCCCAAATTGTACGACGAAAAAGGCAACGAGATCAACGGGACCAAAGAGATCGAGAAACTGTACAAGTATGCCGGTTTCGATCCCGCGAACCCTACGAAATGGGATCCTTCGATGTCCAAACCGATCGAATGGGTGAAGATCCACAACCTGCCCGACCATGTTTACTTTAACCACTCGCAGCACGTTCGCGCCGGAAAAGTACAGTGCCAGAGCTGCCACGGCGAGATCACCGCGATGGATGAAGTAAAACAGGTATCAGAACTGAGCATGGGCTGGTGTATCAACTGTCACCGCCAGACCAAGGTTGACTTTAACTATGCGCCGGGTAAGGGCAACCAGTTCTACAGCATTTACGAGAAATTCCATAACGATATCAAGAATCATAAAATGGACAGCGTGACCGTAGAAAATATCGGCGGCTTGGAATGTCAGAAATGCCACTATTAATGTGAAAATGGGGGAATATTGGAATGTGGAATTGAAAGAATATATGTCGCTTGTTAGAAAATTATCGAATCAGCAATTATGAGTAATAAGTACTGGCAAAGTTTCGGAGAAGTAAACGACCCGGAGAACCTTCCCAAGGTCAACGAGGATGAGTTCCGGGAAGAACTCCCCTTTGAGGGTTTTGACGACAAGGGATTGATCGATGCCAAGGCCCCGCGCCGGGATTTCTTAAAATACCTGGGATTCAGCACGGCTGCCGCCACGCTTGCGGCCAGTTGCAAGATCCCCGTTCGCAAGGCCATTCCCTATGCCAATAAACCGGAGAACCTGGTTCCCGGTGTCGCCAAATATTACGCTACCACCTATGTGCAGGACGGAGATGTGATCCCGGTGGTGGCCAAGGTTCGTGACGGGCGTCCCATCAAGATCGAAGGCAATGAATTGTGCGCCTATACCGGCGGCGGCACTTCCGCCCGCGTGCAGGCTTCAGTGCTCGACCTCTATGATATGTACCGCAACCGCCACCCGATGCAGAAAGGCAAGGATGGCAAGTTTACCGAAGTACCTGGTTTTGAAAAAATCGACCAGCTGGTGGGCGACGCGATTAAAGCGGCCGGCGGACAGGTGGTATTGCTGACCGGCACCGTTGTTTCTCCCTCTACCAAAGACATTATTTCAAAATTTCCCAACCTGAAACACGTGCAGTATGACGCCGTTTCCTACAGCGGCATGCTGCTGGCCAATGAAGCCAGCGGGTTCGGGAAAAAACTACCCAATTATAAATTCGACGCGGCCAAAGTGATCGTCAGCCTCGGCGCCGATTTTCTCGGTACCTGGCTCAGCCCCGTTGAATACGCGCGCGGTTATGCGAAGGGCCGCAAGATCGACGAGAAGAACCCGGTGATGAGCAAGCATTACCAGTTTGAAAGCTTCCTGAGCATGACGGGTTCCAATGCCGACGAACGCTATGTGCACCGCGCTTCCGAACTCGGCGCCGTGGCGCTCGACCTGCTGAATGCGGTGAACGGAACGGAAGGATCGCCCGCTATTGCCGACGCCAAGCTCGAAGCGGGGATTAAAAAAGCCGCGGCCGACCTCAAAGCGCATAACGGCGAAGCGCTGGTGGTCTGCGGCAGCAATGATAAAAATATACAGGTCATCGTTAACGCCATCAACAACGCGATCGGCGCTTATGGCAAAACGATCGACTGGGGTTCGCCCGTGAATTACCGCCAGGGCATCGACAGCGAGATGAATGACCTGGTCGCGCAGATGGATTCCGGCGCGGTGGGCGCGTTGCTCATCCATGGCGCCAACCCGGCCTATACCTGGTGCGAGGCTGAAAAATTCAAAGCTGCGCTGAAGAAAGTGAAAGTAACGGTTTCCTTCAATGAAAAAATGGACGAGACCACCGAGCTCTGCGAATACGTTATCCCCAACCATCATTACCTCGAAAGCTGGGGCGACGCGGAACCCTGCGCCGGCTGCACAAGTTTTATGCAGCCCACGATTTACCCGCTGTTCAAAACACGTCCCTACCAGACTTCCTTATTGATCTGGAGCGGCAACAATACGCCTTACGAAGATTATTTTAAAAATTACTGGATCACCAAACTTGGTTCGGAACAGGCTTTCAACAAAGCCTTACAGGATGGCATAACCGAAGATGCGCCTCCGGTGGTCAGCGCCGGCTCTTATACCAGCGCGGCGCTTGCCGAAGCCTCGGCGGCCGTTTCCGCGTATAAAAAAGGAAGCGGACCCGAACTGGTGCTGTACCAGAAAGTATCTATCGGTACGGGTTCTCAGGCCGGCAACCCCTGGCTGCAGGAGCTGCCCGATCCCGTAACCAAGGCTACCTGGGACAACTACGCGCTGATCTCTGTTGCCAAAGCAAAGGAGCTCGGTATCAAACTTGACAACGATTACGAATATTATCCCGAGAAACCGGTTGTTGAACTGACGATCGGTAAAAATAAAGTGGAGCTGCCCGTGCTGGTGCTTCCGGGCATGCATGCCGATACCATCGCGGTAGCGGTGGGTTATGGCAGAAATGAAGCGATGGGCGTTACCGCTGCGGGAGTGGGTAAGAACGCGTATGGTTATACTTCCTACAATGGCGCCACGGTTGATCATGTGGTGACCGGCGTCACGATCACCAACGCGCACAAAAAATACAAGATCGCGCAGACGCAAAAGCACAATTCATATGAGCACCGCAAGGAAGTGGTGCGGGAAACGACGCTGGCCGCTTTCAAAAAAGCGCCCAACGTGATCCCCGATTTCCGCCAGGAACTGCAGGATGAATACTACAAGAATTCCGGCGGTAATTACCGCGCCAATGCCACCTTATATCCCGACCCGGAATCCCGGAGCCACGAGATCAAATGGGGCATGAGCATCGATATGAACAGTTGCACAGGTTGTCATGCCTGCGTAGTGGCCTGTCATGCCGAGAACAATGTTCCGGTGGTGGGCAAGAGCGAAGTGCTGCGTTATCATGATATGCACTGGCTGCGGATCGACCGCTATTTCGTATCGGATGAAAAAAATCCGGACGACCTGAAAGCGGTAGTGTTCCAGCCCATGCTTTGCCAGCATTGCGACAACGCGCCCTGCGAAAACGTTTGCCCGGTGGCCGCCACCAATCACAGCACCGAAGGCATCAACCAGATGGCCTATAACCGCTGTATCGGTACGAGGTATTGCGCCAACAACTGTCCCTTCAAAGTGCGCCGTTTCAACTGGGCCGATTATACGGGAGCAGACAGCTTCCCGAATAACCGCGACCAGAAGATCGTAGGTAAGCTGGACGGCGTGATCGAACAAATGAACGACGATATCACCCGGATGGTACTGAACCCCGATGTAACGGTTCGTAGCCGCGGGGTGATGGAAAAATGTACGTTCTGCGTGCAGAAACTGCAGGCAGCCAAACTGGATGCGAAAAAAGAAAACAGGATGCTGAAAGACGGCGACGCGAAGACGGCCTGTATGACGGCCTGTCCCACCGAAGCCATTGTATTCGGTAACGCCTATGATAAGGATAGCCGCGTGGCCAAACTGCGGGAAGAGAACAGGCAACGCAGTTTCTATGTGCTCGACCAGCTGCACGTGCTGCCCAATATCAGTTATATGGCCAAGCTGCGGAATACGGAAGAGTCGGATAAACACTGGGAAGCCGAAGCCGTTGCGGAACATAATGAAGAACACACGATGCCCGCGGCGACAAAGCCCGAGGAAACGCACTGATGAGAAATGTTGGAGGTTGATGTTGAATGCTAAATAGAGAGAACTATTAATATAAATAGCTCAGGGTCCTTAACAGAACAATTGAATGGTTCAGGACTAAAGGCCCGGCGCTAAAAGCTACACATAATATGGCATTACTCAGATACGAATCACAGGTAAGGGCGCCGCTGGTGGAGGGCGACAAAGATTATCACCAGGTATCCGAAGATATCTGCCGTCCCGTGGAAGCCCGTCCCACCCGTGCCTGGTGGATCGGTTTCACGGTAGCGGTCCTGTTTCTGATTTTCGGGATCGTTTCTGTTACGATGGAAGTGATCTACGGAACCGGCCAGTGGAACCTGCACAAAACGGTGGGTTGGGGCTGGGACATCACCAACTTCGTGTGGTGGATCGGTATCGGTCACGCCGGTACGTTGATCTCCGCGATCTTATTGTTGTTCCGCCAGGGCTGGAGAACCGGTGTGAACCGCGCCGCGGAAGCGATGACGATCTTCGCGGTGATCTGCGCGGGCCAATTCCCCATCTGGCACATGGGCCGGGTATGGAATGCCTTTTTCGTACTGCCTTATCCCAATACAAGGGGACCGCTCTGGGTGAATTTCAACTCGCCCCTGTTGTGGGACGTGTTTGCGATCTCGACTTACTTTACCGTATCCTTATTATTCTGGTATTCGGGCTTATTACCCGACCTGGCCACGCTGCGCGACCGCGCGAAGAAAAAATGGAGAAAGATGTTTTACGGCGTGGCGGCATTTGGCTGGACGGGTTCCACCAAGCACTGGCAGCGGCATGAAGCCCTGTCGCTGGTGCTCGCGGGTTTGAGTACGCCGCTGGTATTATCGGTGCACACGATCGTATCCTTCGACTTCGCCACCTCGGTCGTACCCGGCTGGCATACCACGATCTTCCCTCCCTATTTCGTTGCGGGAGCCATCTTCTCGGGTTTCGCGATGGTGCAGACGCTGCTGGTGGTTACAAGGAAAGTGTTGGGACTGCAGGAATACATTACGCTGGAACATATCGATGTGATGAATAAGATCATCGTGCTTACGGGGTCCATCGTGGGTATCGCCTATCTCACCGAATTGTTCATGGCCTGGTATTCGCATGTGGACTATGAATGGTTTGCCTTCAAGGAAAACCGCCTGAACCTGTTCAGTCCCTATGGCTGGAGCTACTGGATCATGATGGGCTGTAACGTGCTGTCGCCGCAGATCTTCTGGTTCCGCAAAATGAGAAGGAACCTCACGGTAACCTTCTTTATGTCGATACTCGTGAATATCGGTATGTGGTTCGAGCGTTTCGTGATCATCGTGACCTCGGTATACCGCGATTACCTGCCCAGTTCCTGGAGCACCTATTATCGTCCGACGGTCTGGGAGGTAGGCTTTTACATGGGAACTTTCGGGCTGTTCTTCACCTGCTATTTCCTGTTCTCCAAGTTCTTCCCGGTGATCGCGCTGGCGGAGATCAAGCATATATTAAAAAAGAACGGCGGCGTCTATAAGGATAAAATGGATGAGCTGGAGCACGAATCGATCGAAGAGTTTACGGAGAAGCACGGGCATGATCATGGTGCATAAACGAAAGGAGACAAAGGATAAAACTTGAAAACGGAAAGCTGACAGAAATAATAAAATAGAATATGAAAACGGGGAGATTGCAAAATTTCCCCATCCCGGTAGCTATCGGGACCAAAATTTCAAAATCTCACTAATGGCAGTTAAAAAATTTGTAACGGGAAATTTTTACGACGAGGCGGTCCTGTTCCCGGCCGTAAAAAAAGTGCGCCGGGCCGGCTACAAGATCCACGAGATCTTTACGCCTTTCCCGATCCACGGGCTCGACAAGGCCATGGGTCTCCGCGATACCAGCCTGCACACGGCAGGGTTTATTTACGGGATCACGGGTACGGCTACCGCGGTGGGTTTTATTACCTGGGCGCTGACGGTAGACTGGCGCCTGAATTTCGGCGGCAAGCCTTTCTTTTCGCTGCCGGCCTGGATTCCCATCACTTTTGAGCTCACGGTATTGTTCGCATCGGTGGGAATGGTGCTCACCTTCTGTTATCTCTGCCAGCTGGCGCCCTTTGTGAAAAAAGACCATTTCAACCCGCGCTCAACCGACGATACGTTCGTGATGGCGCTGGAGTGCACCGAAAAAACCAATGAAACCGAAACGATCGCGTTTTTGCAGAGCCTTGGCGCAGCCGATGTGCAGGTACAGTACAGGGAGACCGGTTGGTGGCTGGGCAGGTATGACAAAGACGGCAAAAGATTTGAAAGAAAAACAGAAGCGGCCGTTCATTAATTATTATATAATCAAGCGATGATGAAAAAAATCTGGATGATAGCGGGGGGCCTGGCGCTGGTGACGATGGTAAGTTGCGATAAAGTTAGACGCAGCCCGGGCAGGGCCTATATGCCCGATATGACCTACAGCCGGGCTTATGAAACCTATGCTTCCACCGAAAACCTGCAAAGGCAAGGCGTGCATTATTCGGCGTTGCCGGTGGCCGGTACCATTGCCCGGGGCGACATGCTTTTTACCTATCCCTATAAAAACGATTCGGCGGGTTACGCCAATTCAAAGAATGTGACCAACCCGCTTCCGCCGCTGGATGCGAAGCAATACCTCGAAGCGGCGCGTTTATACCTGGTGAACTGCGGGATCTGTCACGGTGAAAAACTGGATGGCAATGGTCCCTTGTGGAAAGACGGGAGCGGACCCTTCCCTTCGGCGCCGAGAAATTTCATGTTGCCGGAATTGAAGGCCATGGCGGAGGGCACCATGTTTCATTCCGTTACTTACGGAAGGAATACCATGGGCAGTTACGCTTCACAGCTTACGACCGAACAGCGCTGGATGGTGATACACTATATAAAGGAGAAGCAGGCGATGAGCGGCGGCGGGGTTGATACGACGAAAAAAGCGCCCGTGGATACGGTGGGGAAGAAGTAAAGTATATAAGTATCTAAGTATATAAAGTATATAGAGTAAGAGTGTATAGGGGGATAAGTGAAACAACGAAGTAAATAAGTAATTACAGAAGTTTTAAACGAACACTGATGTTAATACGGGAAAAGTTTACGGTACCGAAGAGATACAACAGCATCGCGATTGCCCTGATGGTGCTCGGCGTGCTGGCCATCATCGGTTTGTATGTTACAAACGGGTCGAAGAGCGACGTACACAAGCAGGCCCGCTTCTGGGCGGCGCTGCTGCAGAACAGCGTGTACTTCCTGCTGGTGGTGAATGCGGCCATGTTCTTTATCTGCGCCACCACCCTGGCCTGGGGCGGATGGCAGATGTCGTTCCGCCGCGTCACCGAAGCCATTTCCACCTGTGTGCCCGTGATCGGCGCTATTTGCCTCGTCATACTCTTCGTGATCTGCTTCGGCGGCAACCACCAACTCTATCACTGGACCGACGGGGAACATGTAAAAACGGATACGGCCCTTCAATGGAAATCGGGATTTCTCAATAAGACATTCTTTGCGGGCTGGACTATTTTCACGATCGTATCCTGGTCGCTCCTGGGCTGGAAAATGCGGAAGATGTCGCGCGAGCTGGATGACAAACCTTTAAAGACAATTGAAGAAGGTAAAAAATATATCTGGAAGAATACCGTATGGGCCGCCATTTTTATCGTGGTTTTTGCGCTCACGGTAATGTCTTCCATTCCCTGGCTCTGGCTGATGAGCCTCGATGCGCACTGGTACAGCACGATGTACAGCTGGTATACTTTCGCGAGCACTTTTGTCGCGGGCATCTCGCTGATCGTTTTGTTCGTGGTGTTCCTGAAGAACAACAATTACCTCGAGCTGACCAACGAAGAGCACCTGCACGACCTGGGCAAGTTCATGTTTGCGTTCTCGATCTTCTGGACCTATCTCTGGTTCTCGCAGTTCATGCTGATCTGGTACGCCAATATCCCGGAAGAAACAACATATTTCAAGCCCCGTGCGCAGGGCGTGTACAGCGGCGTTTTCTGGCTGATGTTCCTGATCAATTTCATCGCGCCGATCCTGATCCTGATGCGGAGGGGCTCGAAGCGGAATTATGGTACGATTACTTTTATGTCGGTGCTGATCATTTTCGGTCACTGGCTGGATTTCTTCCAGATGGTGTTCCCCGGGCCTTTGACCAATGCCGAAGGCGAAACGCATGTGCCGCTGATGCTGTATGATTTCGGCGTGGCGCTGGGATTCGTGGGGCTGATCATGTTTGTAACGGGCAGGTCCCTGAGCAAGGCTCCGCTGATCGCCAGGAACCATCCGTTCATCAAGGAGAGTGTGATACATCATACGTAGGAGATATTTCGTAGAGACGCAATATTTTGCGTCTCATCATATTAAAAGATGTCTCACGATATTAAAATACGTCTCACGGATTGAATGAATAGGTTGACTATATAATTATATAATTCGGATCATTAATAGTTGATACATTATGCAAGCATTTTTCATTGTCGCGATACTGCTGCTGGGCTTTCTGATCACGTTTCAGATCGCCAAAGCCAGTGAATATGTAGCCGTGCTGCGGGGGGAAGACAAGGCCCGGAAACAGACCAACAAGGTAAACGGGTTCATGCTCCTGGCTTTCCTCGTGCTCGGGCTGATCGGCGTGTATTACTGTAATGAAAAACTGAAGGGCAAGATCCTGGGCGCCCCGGCATCCGACCATGGCGTACTGATCGACCGGATGATCTATATCACGCTGGCCATCACTTTCATCGTTTTCCTGATTACGCAGATCGCCCTGTTCTGGTTTTCGTTTAAATACCAGGAATCCGACAAACGCAAAGCCTATTACTATCCCCATAATAATA
>CAYNSL010000058.1:0-20997 GCA_964399755.1 uncultured Chitinophaga sp.
GTGGTATTTAAAGGAGTTTTGAAACCATTCTTCAAAAATCATCCACCGGGTTACTAACCTGCCCGGCCATTTTGTTGTTGTGCCGTAGGTACAACATTTCGGTAGAACTTTTGTCCGTTTACGATTCCGTCCCGTAGGGACGGGATATTGAATTGCCGTTTTCAATTGATCTCCCGGCAACGGGTGATATTTTATATAATTCTGTTAATGCCCGCGTTAATGTAAACGGCTTGACAGCAGGCGGAAACGGAAATATTTTCCTTTGCCTGAAATTTCTATAACAGATTATGAGGCTATATAAATTATATATGATCGCCGCGCTGCTCACGGCTTTGATTTCCGGGTGCACCAAGGGAAAAATGATCAATGACGAGGGCAATCTGGTACCAAGGACGACAGACCAGGATCCATCCCTTCCTTCCATTTCCGTGAACGGCACCCTGTTACATGCGGAGGCATTCGGCCATCCCGACAGCGCCCTCGTTGTGATATTACATGGGGGCCCGGGAGCGGATTACAGGTCATTGTTGCGTTGCCGGGAACTGGCGGATCAGGGTTACCGCGTTATTTTTTATGACCAGCGCGGATCTGGATTATCAAAACGTCACCCGGAAAATTCCTATTCGCTGCAACTGATGTATGACGATTTAACGGGTGTCATCAATCATTATCGTCGCTCACCCGCGCAAAAAGTATTCCTCCTGGGACATTCATGGGGCGCTATTCTCGCCACGGGTTATATAAACCTGTATCCTGCTGCTGTTAACGGGGTCGTCCTGGCAGAACCCGGGGGATTGGTATACGATGATATCGTTGATTATGTTAAACGCGCGCGAAATGTGAGCGCATTCGGTGAACTGGCCAACGACGCGGCATACCCTGACCAGTTCATCACCGGGAACAGGGATCAGCACGCCATTCTGGATTATAAATATGCCTTGCTGGCTGCGGGCGACGGGTCCCCCGGCAACCCGACGGGAAATGAAGCCCGGCCGCCCTTCTGGAGATTCGGCGGGGTGGTGGACAGGGCCCTGAATAAAATCGGCGAAAGGGAAAAGCCCGATTTTACCTCCCATATCAGCCGGTTTACGACGAAAGTGCTTTTTGTTTACAGCGAAAAGAACCGGGCTTACGGAGAAGCCTATGCGCAGAAGGTAGCGGCCGTGTTTCCGCAGGTTCAGCTTTTCAAAGTAAACGGTGCGGGACACGATTTACTTGCATTTCCCACCGGCTGGAATAATTTTTATCCCGTGGCACTGGCCTATTTAAATGCTTTAAAGTAATAACGATGAACAAAATATTGATTTTTCTGGGAGTTGCATTACTGGTAAACTGCCCGGGCCGGGCGCAGACCCTCAACTGGGGCAATCTTCAAAAAAACCAGCAACATATATTTTCCGTTTACGGGGGTGTTGAACAGGGGGTGATCTTTGGTGCGGGATTCGGATACCGATTGAAATCAAAGTTGCCGGTTCTGCTGCATGCGGAGTATTCTTTTCCTGCCGGGAAAAAACTGGCCGATGATTTTAAGTCAAAACTGGGCGTACAGCTCGGCTTGTACCAGTCGGGCTATTTCCGGGTCAGCGCCCGGCTGGATGCCGTCTTCCGCAGGTATGAAAATGACTTTGCAAGGCTGCTGAATTTTGGAAGCGACCTGTCCGCCGTCGCCGGTTATTACCGGTCAGGCTGGTTTATCGCCGGGGAATCCGGATTTGATAAAGCCATCGTCACGCATTTTAAACATTCAGGCCGATACCGGGATATTTACCCGGGCGTAAAAGACGGATGGTATGAACCTTCAACCGGCGGTAATTTTTATTATGGTTTGCAAACGGGATATTCGTTCAAAAGCGCGGATATTTTCCTGAAAGCCGGGAAAATGGTCAGCCAGGATTTCCGTACCGCACCGCTGGTTCCGTTTTATATGCAGGCCGGATTGACGTGGAAACTTCACCATTAAAACAGCGAAGGTCATCGCTCAGGCAAACACGATCCAATAGATCCACATCACAAAACTCAATATCAGGGCAGCCCAGGGGTTGATAAACGCGACGGCGAGGATAAGGCTGTTGCAAAGCAATCCAATGTTCTCATTCCGGGTGGTCTGACGGATCTGCTGCCGGGTAATATCACCGGAAAGAATATTCGCCCGGCTTGTAGCGGCATACCATAGCCCGCGAAAAGCTACGCTGATAAGAACGAAATAAGCGGTATAAAAAATAACAGCCGTCTGAAATCCGCCCGTTAGGAAATAAATACCCAGTGTTTTTGTCGGGAAGGGCACCAGCGCTACCAGCATCAGCAGGAGTCCGTTGGCGATCATGACGGCATTGTTTGTTTTTACAAACATTTTGAAGAGGCTGTGGTGACCAATCCAGGCCAGCAGGACATTGATGAAACTGATCACATAGGCCAGGCAGACGGGCCATTGGGACAGCAAAGCCTCCGTGAGACGTTTGTTGTTTACTTCACCGTGAATTTCCACGCCGATCTCTATGGAAAGGAGCGTGATGGCGATACAAAACACCCCGTCGCTGAAGGTTTCCACCCTCAGTGTTTCCTTTTGCGGGGATGATTCGGATAATTGGAGATGTTCCATGATCAGTTGAGCAGGGGATCGATGACCGCCTGTAATTTTTCCTTTATGTCGTCGGCATACCCGACAAATACTTCCCGGACGATTCCCATTTTGTCCACGACAAGATGTGTCGGGAAATGTTCGGCCTGCAACAGCGCGAGATAGCCGGCTGCGGCCGGGATGACCCGGTAATCAAATGAAAATTTCTTTAAAAACCTTTTCACCTGTGTTTCTTCTTCCGGCGCCGGCGCAATAAAAACAATGGATTTGCCCTCGTTCTGCTTCACCAGTTCATTTAAACGGGGCATCTCCTGGATACAGGGTTTGCAGGCGGTGAACCAGCAATTCACCACCACTACCTGTCCCTTCAGGTCTTCCGAATTCCAGTTCTTCCCGCCGGTGTCGGTAAACCGGAACGCCGGAAGGGGTTTGCCGGCCAGGTGGTTTTTAAATGCATCGATACGGGCCTGTTCCAGGGACCGTTCATCATTCGTGGATGGAAGGATCGTAATGATCTTATTCCCGTCTTTAATTTCCTGCCGGATGGAAAACACTCCTTTCATCAGTTCCCGCACTTCCCCGCGGGTCAGGATCTTTCCTTCCGGGTTTTTAAAAACCAGGCTGCTGTCGGATAAGGAGAAGAACTGGCCATAACCCGGCAAACTCGTAAGGGTAAGGGCAAGGAGACAGGGAATTATTTTATTTTTCATTTGCATAAGTTAAACGGTAAAACTACTTCCGCGATTAAAATGAGAATGTAAACAGGCCGACAAAAAACAGTTCGATATGAATGCAGCATTTCGTCCGGTGGGCGACACGGCCTCTTACCGGGAATCCGTCTTTTTGCAGTAGAAATTGCCAATATGACCAATTACTACGACATCATCATCATCGGGACCGGCAGCGGCGGCAGCACTATCGCGTATAAACTGGCGCCGACCGGAAAGAAGATCCTTATTCTTGAAAGAGGCGGGTTTATTCCAAAGGAAAAAGAAAACTGGGATCCCCGTGAAGTAGTTACCAACGGCCGGTATCGTCCGCAGGAAGATTGGTATGATAAGGATGACAAGCCCTTCAGGCCCTTTATCCATTATAACGTGGGGGGGAATAGTAAAATGTACGGCGCTGCGCTGTTCCGTTTCCGTGAATCTGATTTTCAGGAAGTAAAACATTATGGCGGCATTTCCCCGGAATGGCCCCTGAAATACGAAACCTACGAACCCTATTATACTGAAGCGGAAAAATTATACTGCGTGCACGGTTTACGCGGAGCCGATCCGACGGAGCCGGTTGCGCAATCGCCCTATCCCTTACCGCCACTGGCCTACGAACCGCTGATCAGGGACCTGGCGGGTAAAATGAAACAGATCGGTCTCCGGCCCTTTCCATTACCGATGGGGGTTAAACTACCGCAGGATTATACCAGCACCGAAGCCCCCGTTATCCTGGAAAATTTCGACGGCTTCCCCGATCTAACCGATTCCAAAGCTGATGGCCAGGTGATTTGCCTGCGCCCGGCCCTGCAGCATAAGAACGTAACCCTGATGACCCATGCATATGTGGAGAGATTGCTGACAAATGAACCCGGCAACCGGGTAACCGAAGCGGTCGTGGTAATCAACGGTGAGAAAGTGAAATTCAGCGCAGATACTTTTATTGTGGCATGTGGCGCGGTGAACAGCGCGGCTCTTTTCCTGCGCAGCGCCAATGAACAGCACCCGCAAGGGCTTGCCAATTCTTCGGGGCAGGTGGGCCGCAACCTGATGCTGCACCATAACGGCTGTCTCGTGGCATTTACCCGGAAAAAAAACGACAGCGTATTCCAGAAAAGCCTGGGTATCGCCGATTTTTATCATGGGTCTGAAGACAGCAAATTTCCCCTGGGTGAAATTCAACTCATGGGCCGCAACGATCCCGATACCATTTTATGGATGGGGGAGTCCCTTTTCCCCGGTAAAACCTATGCCGAGCTGAAAGAGATGAGCATTGATTTCTGGCTGACCGCGGAGGACCTTCCTTCAGCTGGTAACCGGGTTGAACTTCGTAACGATGGACAGATCCGCGTAAATTATACACGGACCAATTATACCGCTTTTGAAAAGCTGAAAGAAAAACTGAAGGATCTGTTTGTAAAGTTGGGTGAAATCGACCCGGATTACCGGGATGTGAAATGGGGCGGCTATGACCTTGATGTCAGCGGCATGAGCCACCAGAACGGCACCCTGCGTTTCGGGAATGATCCTGCCCATTCGGTACTGGATACAAATTGCAAAACGCATGATCTGGAAAACGTGTACGTTGTCGACGCCAGTTTCTTTCCGAGCTGCGGGGCTTTTAACCCGGCGCTGACCATCGCGGCCAATGCCCTGCGCGTGGGTGATCACCTGATCGAATCCAGGCTGAAAAGCCCGTCCGCAAAAATGAAACCTGAAACCGTGGGGATCTGACCCCCCGAAAATAAACTTCTCATGTAGCAGTTAGTTTTGGTAAACGGGCTCTTGTTCTCAGGGGCCTTCTTTTTACAAACCATGGAAGCCATCGCAAAAACTATTACCCTTTATATCAGTCACGCGCTCGAGATCGGCTCGGCGGTTGTGATCGCGGCGGCGCTGCTAAAACTGACCGTACAGTATTTCCGCTCTTTTTTCACAATGAGGAACGGGTTGTCCGCCATGGAATCACGAATCAGTTTTGGCAGCGCGGTGGCCGTGTCGCTCGAACTGTTATTGGGCGCGGATGTGCTCGCCACGGCTGTTGCGCCTACCTGGGATGATATCGGGAAACTGGCTGCGATTGCGGTACTGCGAACTGCCCTGAATTATTTTTTAGAGAAAGAGCTGAGCGCTTCGGAGCATAAGCCGTTGGCGGGGTCCGCAATTTAATAAGAGGCGTTTTTGTAGTTAAATAAAACCGGTTAATCGCTCCTTTTCGTCAATCATGCGACATCGCTTTCCTTGCGCTGATATTTTCTTTGTACTATGAGAGCAATGCCCATCAGGATAGATACCGGCAGCAACGGCTGGAAGCAATTAAGCGCTTCTTTTCGGAAAAACTGGCGGCATTATTTGCAGGAGACGCTGGGACTGGGCATCTTCATGATCTCCGCCTGTTTTTTTGGCGCTATGCTGTTCTCGCCCCAAAGCCCCTGGTTCCACGTTGCCGGAAATGCATTGAACCGAAACATGATCATGGGCGGCGCGATGGGCCTTACCGCGCTTTTCATTTTTTATTCGCCATGGACGGCGCCCAGCGGAGCGCAGATCAACCCCGCGGTAACCCTTACTTTTTTGCGCCTGAATAAAATGTGCCGCTACGACGCCTTCTTTTATATCCTGTTTCAGATCGCGGGCGGCCTGCTGGCCGTATACCTGATGCGCTGGTTGATGGGATCTTTATTAATCGCACCGCCAGTCAATTCGGTGGCAACCGTTCCGGGCAAAACGGGCGGCGGGGCGGCCATGCTGGTGGAATTCCTCATCGCTTTTATCACCATGGGCATGGTGCTCTTTACAGCGGATCATCAAAAATTAAAAAAATACACCCGCCTGATCTCCGGATGCCTGGTCGCTGCCTGGGTAATCCTTGCCGGTCCTGTTTCGGGGTTCGGGATGAATCCCGCCCGTTCGCTGGCCAGCGCGGTACCGGCCGGTTTATGGACCGATTTCTGGATCTATCTCTTTATTCCCGTAGCCGGGATGTTTTCCGCGGCCGCATGTTTCCGCCGGGCACAACGCCAAAAAGCAAGTGCGCATCACCGTGAGCCACATCCTGCGCCTGTCAGAAAGAAATTCCTTGAACCATTTGAATTTGTATTATGAAAAAACATCTAATTGCGGGGCTCATCCTGTTCCCGGCGCTTTTCATTTCCCTTTTCACCGCCGCTCAGGTTACGGGCGTGGAAACGGTGGGGATTACTGTAAAGGACATGGACCGTTCACTGAAGTTTTACACCGGGGCCCTGGGTTTCAAAAAAATCAGTGACACGGAATACACCGGAAGAGATTTCGAGGCACTGGAAGGTATTTTCGGGCTGAATATACGGGTGGCCCGTTTGCAACTCGGGGATGAAACGATCGAATTAACGGACTACCTCACCACGGGAGGCCGCAGCATACCCGAAGACGCGCGGAGCAATGATCTTATCTTCCAGCATATTGCTATCGTAGTAAGCGATATGGATAAGGCTTTCGCGCAATTGAAAAAATACGGGATAGAATTCGTGTCCACCGCCCCGCAAACACTACCCAAAACAATCCCGCCTGCGGAAGGGATCCGTGCTTTTTATTTCCACGACCCGGATAACCATAATCTCGAGCTGATTTATTTCCCGAAAGGGAAGGGGCAGGAAAAATGGCAGCAAAAAAGCGGAAAGATTTTTCTGGGCATCGACCATACGGCCATCGGGGTGAGCAATACAGAAAACAGTCACCGGTTTTACGCGGACCTGCTCGGTATTGAACGCAAGGGCGATAGTTGGAACAGGGGAATAGAACAGGAGCACCTGAATAATGTGGAAGGTGCTTCGCTGCATATTACCGGCTATCGCGCGGCCAGGGGACCCGGTATTGAATTTTTGCAATACATACAGCCCGGGCCGGGTAAACCCTACCCGCCTGATTCAAAGGCGGAAGATATCTGGCACTGGCAGACAACGCTGATCGTTAAAGATGCGGGGGAATTGTTTGATAAACTCAGAGCGGAAAAATATGTGTTCATTTCGCGTGAACTGGTCCGCCTGCAAATCAACGGTTCTTCTACCAGGTCATTTATCGTACGCGATCCCGACGGGCACGCCCTCTTGATTAAAGAATATGCTCCTGATTAATTTCAGGGGCTTAGCTATTAAAACAATCATATGAAAACTGCATACCGTTTCGCTGTTTTGCTTGTTTTATTTCCTCCCGCCTTAAACGATCTCCGGGCCCAGGGTTGCAGCGATGCGGGGGTTTGCACCCTTCATTCCATAAAAAATAATACGGAGGCTCCTGTATCCGGAAAAGCACGGCAAAATGATCTCTCGGTTGGATTTGGTTACGGCAGGGGAGAGCGTTCCACCGATAACTATACCTGGTACCTTGAATACAGCAGGCGAATCAGCACTAAAACCGCTCTTACCGGTAAACTGGGATTTAATATTATCCATGGCGAACTGGCCAGTACCAATGGTCCCGGCGATCTTTTTCTTTCGGTAAATCATGCCATTGATATGAAGCGGAAATGGCAGAAATCATTTGTTGCGGGTTTGAAACTGCCCCTTGACGGGGCGGATATTTCAAAAAACGGGATCCGGCTGCCCATGCCTTATCAAACCAGTCTCGGCACGACCGACCTCGTACTGGCACTGAATTATAACCGCCGTTCCTTTGGGGCAACGCTGGCCCTGCAGCAACCCCTGAAATCTGTCAATAAAAATAAATTTCTGCCAGGCGACTATCCCAACCTGCCGCTGGCGCTGAAATACTGGCCCGGCAATGCATTTTCAAGAAGAGGCGACCTCGTGGGAAGGATCTCTTATAAAATCAAAACCGGCGAACGGATTTCCTTCCGGCCGGGCCTGCTGGGTATTTATCACCTCGGTAATGATACCTATCTCGACGATATAAAAATACGCCGGCAGCTTCCTTATTCCACGGGACTTACCCTGAATGCGAATATTTTCATGGATTACCGATTCAAAAAAGGGAACGGGTTTGAAATATCACTGGGAACGCCCTTTATAGTCAGGGAACAGCGCCCGGACGGGCTGACGCGAAAATTCGTGGCTTCGGTTGAATACCAATTCCGTTTCTGATTTTCCGCAATCAACCCGCTTCGTCATCCAATTGACATTCTTTCCTGCCGATACTGGTTTTCTTTGTATATATGGAACAACGCCCCGGTATCGTTTGCCCGCTTTGCGGTGATTGGGTGGAAAAACTGCTGTACCGTTATCATATCGATAACGAGAAAGTAGTCATGGAGAAAATCAGGGAGAACAATCCCGATTGGACGGTGCAGGACGGCGTTTGCAGCCGTTGCGTGGATTATTACCAAACCACTATCGTCATGCAGCAACGGATGCTGCCGGAAATCGGGCCATTTTTCCCGGTAAGAAGCGCCGATGATTTTATTATTCTTCCCACACCCCTGCGCCTCGATGCCGATGCCCGGTATACCGGAAAAGGCGTCACCATCTGTTTTATTGACAGCGGTTTTTACCTGCACCCCGACCTCGTATTGCCGGTCAACCGTGTGAAAAAGGTGATCGATATCACTGACCCCGGAAGAACCGAGAATTTTTTCACTGAACCACATGCCTCGGCCTGGCATGGCACCATGACCAGCGTTGTATGTGCCGGAAACGGGTATTTAAGCAAAGGGTTATATAAAGGAATCGCGAGCGATGCCGGCCTGGTCCTGCTGAAAGTACAAAACGACGCTGGCCGCATCAGCACCGTGAATATGGTGCGGGCGCTGGAATGGGTGCTGAAGAACGCGGATAAATATGGTATCCGCATTGTCAATATGAGCCTGGGCGATGACGAGCCTATTTCCTATAAGCGTAGCGAGGTGGACCGCCTGGCAGAGGCATTGGTGGAAAAAGGGATCGTCGTAGTGGCAGCCGTCGGGAATGATGAGAACGGATCGATAAAACCACCGGCTAATTCACCGCATGTGATCGCTGTGGGTGGTATCGATGACGGTAACAGCCTGGACGGCCCGCTTCAATTGTATCATTCCGCCTATGGAAAAACCGTCGACCAGTTACAGAAACCCGAACTGACTGCGCAGTCGATCTGGATCGCGGCCCCCATCCTGCCCGGTACGGAAGAACAGAAAGAGGCGGAGGCGCTGTATAGACTGGCGGGTTGCGATGACAGCCGGCTTTCCGTAGAATGCGGGAAACTCGGGACAAAAATCAAATCGGATATTTCGGGAAATGACGTAACTTTTATACGGCAATCCATTCAAAAAAGGATCCAGGCTTGTAAATATATCGCGCGGGACTATATGCATGTAGACGGGACCTCCTTCGCCGCGCCCGTTGTCAGCGCCATCATCGCCCAGTTATTAGAAATCAATCCGCAACTCACTCCGTCCATGATCCGGGAAATTCTTTTCAGCACTGCGCAGCGGCTGGATGATTTCCCCCCCGAACGCCAGGGATTCGGCGTTATCCGGCCCCGTAAAGCTGTATTGAAAATCTTAAAAAGAGGAGTCATTATGAAACCGCATGATTCACCTTACATCAACACCCGCAAAAAGACGATTGAGTTTTATGTGCAGAACGATTGCGCCTCCCAGATTTCGCTGGCGGGTAGTTTTAACCACTGGGCGCAGGATGTACTGCTGATGGAACCCGGCCGGGATGGCATGTGGAAGATCACTATACCCATGCTGCCCAGGGGACGTTACCAGTATAAGTTCTTCGTGGATGATAAACGATGGATTGAAGATTACGACAATCCCCTGCGGGAGCCGGACGGCTTCAGGGGTTTTAATAGTATACTCGTTATTGATAATTAAATGGAGATCGTCAGCATCATATTACTGGCCATCGCGGCCTATCTCGTCGCCGGCTTTGTCTTTGCGGTTCCCTTTGTCATCCGGGGAGTAACCCGTATCGACGAGGCCGCTGTAGGTACGGGCTGGGGCTTCCGTCTGATCATTCTGCCGGGCAGTATCATCTTCTGGCCCTTTCTGCTTAGTAAATGGATGAAATCATCGAAACAAAAGGAACATGATCAGGCCCCTTCGTAAAAGACATTTGCAGGTTTGGTCGGTAATGCTGTTGGTGTTACCGCTGGGGATTGTCTTTTCCTGGCTCGTCATTCCCAACCAGGCGCCGATCCGTTTATTAGAAACCCCGTCTGCCGACCTCTTACCGGTTATCGTGCATACGGCGGATCAGGCGGGTTACCGTATCAATATCCGGACTAATAAAGAAAATTCTGAATGGCAGCTTGAATGGAAAAATGCAGCGGTTCTGACCGTACCATCCGCGGTTATCTATAAAGTGTCGCGGGGGAATGACGATATCACGAAAGGTAATCTCGTCGGACGGATCGAGTCGGGCAGCGATTATGTCTTTCAATTGCCGCCTGATTCGGCCGGGTATAAAAATGCCGCGTTTGTTTTGTACGATTTTATTCACCAGGAAATAATTGATCATATCAACTTGTAATCCCTTGCCTCGCAAAGCATCAGGCAGGGTAGAGCAGTAGTAAAAGGATATTATATGAGCGCATCATACACGGCGGTAGGCTGGAACAGGCAAAAAAAAATTTATGACGGGCTGATCTTTGGTTTTTGCAGCGCTTACCTGGCCCTGTTCATTATACTGACACTGCTCTTTAACCCACAGGCCACAACCGAGACCCTGATCATCCGCGGCAGCTCAACCCTGGCAATACTGCTCCTGCATGTGATACTCGCCATCGGGCCTCTCTGCCGGCTGAATAAAAAATTTCTTCCTTTATTATATAATCGCCGCCACCTGGGCGTTACCATGTTCACCTTCGCGCTTGTGCACGGGAGTTTCAGCATAGTCCAGTTTCACACGCGGGGGAATGTGAATCCCTTCATTTCCCTGTTTACATCCAATACCAATTTCGGATCCCTTTCCGCCTTTCCATTCCAGGCCCTCGGCTTTGGGGCCCTTGTCATCTTTTTATTGATGGCGGTCACCAGTCATGATTTCTGGCTCCATCATCTTTCTCCCCGTATATGGAAAACCCTGCACATGTTTGTGTACCTGGCGTATTTCCTCGTGGTGATGCATGTGATGCTTGGGGTTATTCAATACGAACGGAACCCTGTATTCGTTTTGATGGTTTTTGCCGGGGCGCTTACCCTGATTACGCTGCACCTGGCTGCCGCTTTGCGGGAAAGAAAGACAGACAACCAGGTGTTCGCCCTGCAGCAGGAAGGATTTGTTTATGTGTGCGGGCTACAGGAGATCAGGGATGGCCGCGCCAAAATATTTTGCGTGGGAAAGGAAAGGATAGCCGTGTACAGGCATGCACAGAAATTATTTGCCGTTCACAATGTATGTAAACACCAGGGCGGTCCATTGGGGGAGGGCCGGATCATCGACGGGTGCATCACCTGTCCCTGGCACGGGTATCAGTACCTCCCGGCGAATGGTCAGTCACCGCCTCCTTTCAAGGAAAAAGTAAGCACCTATGATGTGAAAATAGCGGATGGAAAAGTTTGGCTTAATCCGCAGCCATTTGCCGAGGGAACAGAACGCTCCGGGGCACTCATTACATAAAGCAAACGTATGAAGAAAGAAGACAATGAATTTTATATTGGCTGGATGCCTGCCGCGCCCGGCAGTTTTGTAAGGCAGGTGAGAAAAACGGTGGCCGTCCTGCTCCTGGGGATGCTGCTCATTGTCGCGCTGCTGGCCACGCAGCAAAAAAAATTCTCCACCGCCAGTTTTGAATTCGGGCAGCTTACCGAAATAAAAGGGATCTACCGGCAACACCCGGTGCCTTCGCTTAAAATAATGATTGCCCCCGGTTCTTTTCTCACCATTCCCCTGATCGGCTACGGAAAATTCGGGGCGGAATCCGTGATCGGGGCGCTGGAAAAAGAAAATAATACAAAACTTGACGGGAAGATAGTGACTATGAAAGGAGCGCTGTTGTACAGTGATGGAAAAACACTGCTGCAGATTGACGCCAACGACAGGCCCCTGGTCCGGCTGGACAATTCGTCCCCGGGAAAAGAATGGGAGCCGGTTATCACTGAATTGGGAGATGTCCGGATAACCGGTGAGGTACTGGACCCCAAATGCTATTTCGGGGCGATGAAGCCGGGCCATGGCAAACCGCACCGCGATTGCGCCGTACGTTGCATGGCCGGGGGCATCCCCCCCGTATTTTATGTAAGGGATGAACGGGGCGCCGTGAATTACTACCTCCTGCTCGGTACCAATGGCGGGAAAATAAATGAAGAGTTGAAAAATTATATCGCGGAACCCATTTACCTGGAAGCAAAAGCCGTGCGTTATGATGATTGGGTGGTATTATATACCGACACCCGGTCGATCCGCAGAACCGGGGGGCTGAGCTGGTTTAAAACGGATGAACTGTCCTGTCGCCCTTCCGGGTATAAATAATTACCGGTACATGGTCTCGTAATCATACACCGATTCTTCGTAGTCAGCGAATTCAAATGCCATACGGGCCAGACCGGCTTCGAATACGATGTCTTCCGCCACTTCTTTTTTGCTCTTCAGCGGGTAAACGGTGCGGGAATAATCTTTGCGGATGACTGTGATCTTATTGGTATCAAACCCAAAGGCAGCGTTTGCATCGTTCATGGAATTTAAAACCACGAGATCGAAATTTTTCTTATTGAGTTTCCCGACCGCGTGTTTCAGTTCGTCGTTGGTTTCGAGGGCAAACCCGATGGACAACTGCGCTTCTCTTTTTATTTTCCCAAACTCGGCCGCGATATCGACGTTTTTTATCATCTTAATGCTAAAGCTATCCTCCTCCTTTTTTATTTTTTGTCCGGCAATTATCGCCGGCCGGTAATCAGCCACGGCGGCGGCAAACACAGCGATATCCGCTTTCTCAAAAAAACGCCGGCAGGACTGGTACATCTCTTCCGCCGAATTCACTTTCACCAGTTTCAGTCGCGGATGCTCCAGGGTCAGGCATACCGGCCCGGATACAAGGATGACTTCAGCACCCTGTTCCAGGAATGTTTCCGCGATGGCATATCCCATCTTCCCGGAGGAATGATTACTGATATACCGGACAGGATCGATGGCTTCCCGGGTGGGACCCGCGGTGATCAGGACTTTTACGCCTTCCAGCTGAGCTTGGTTCATAACACGATTTTTGGTGAATGGTTACCCAAACTTAATTTTTCACGAACAGGTAAACTGTAAGCTGTATTACAATACCGGGAAAAATGACCGGCTCAGGGGTACTGCAGGGCCAGTAGCTGCTTTTTTACCGCCTCGAATCTCGTCCAGACAATAAAATGATTGGCGCCGGGGATGATGGTAACCCCGGTATGAACGGCATGGACAAGCATTTTTTTGGCGTATGCTGCATTGCCCACAGGTACCAATCCGTCTTTGTCGCCATGTATAATATACACGGGACAGGTGATTTTCGAAAAATCATCTGCCAGGCGCCGGAGGTCCTTTTTCAGCCACCAGAGTTCTTCGTTGCTGTAACGCATGGCGGAAGGAACCAGCCAGCGCAGGGGGGAATAGGTTATGACCGGCCGCCAGTATTCTTTTTTCTCTTCAGCGGGATCTACTGAACCCGCGATGATGACCAATCCTTTTATGAGGGAAGGATGGTCCGCCGCCAGTTTAACGATCAGCGGCCCGCCCAGCGAATGACCGGCCAGGTACAGGGGTTTCCCGTTCGAAAGGGAGTCGAGCAGCGAAGAAATTAAGCGCGACTGTTTTTCCAGGTTCATCGTATGCCCGAAATCACTGTGCCCGAAACCCGGCCGGTCGATGGATATCATCCGGAACCGGGCCAGCAGGTCCTTGTCGTACATGTACCGCATAAACACCGACCAGCTACCGGGTGAGCCGTGGATGAAAACGATCGTAGGCAGGCTGTCGCTTCCGGTTTGCGCATAATGCATCCTCCGGAAAAATACAGGACGTGTAACGGTGGTCAGCGAAACGCCATTTTTGGCAAACAGCTTTTTCGCATAACCGTCACCGATACGGTGCTGCATCATGAACTGGGCCAATATAAGCCAGGCCCAGAGCAGGAGGAGGAAAATCATTTTCAGGCCTTTTTTAATCCGGCTGCTTGCTGGCATGTAATGCTAGGTTATTTTGGGAAATCGCTCCGGCAAATATTTAACTTTTTAAGGTAGTTTACTGTCATAACCCCGACACCCGCTTACCCCGCCCCCAGGCATTTTTGCCCTAAAAAATGAAAAGCAAACCCATGGCATGGCTTTTAATGGCCGGGCTGGTATTGGTATCCTGCAGCAAGGAGCGTCTGCCGGGATCCGTAACCGTAAAACTATCAGCAACCAGTTTTTATAAAAACGGTTCGGAAGAAACAAGATTCGAGCGCTCGGGAACGATAGAAAAAAGTTCTTATGCCCAACGGGTAAATGACGGCGCCGGCAATAAATTCCTGGTGAACCTGGGAGCGGCCGGCCAGGCCCCTAACCTCCCGGTCTTCGGTGTTAGTTTTTTGTTTAACCTGCAGGCAAACCCGGAAGGCATCAGCGGTACCTATACGTTCCCGCAGGATCAGCTGTTGATCCGTACTGCGCTGCGCAATGAAGTTTCCGCCACCGCCACGGAAAACTTATTCAATCCGGTTAGAGGGAAAGTATCATTCCTGTATGACCGGAATACGGGAAAAATCAGCGGGTCCATCGAAGACTTGGAATTCAGCATCGTTCCCAACGATCCGTTCAACCGCTACCGGCTTACCGTTAAGGGTACATTCAGCAATGTAACGGTCATTCCCTGACAATCATAACCGTTCAGGTTAATGAAGCTGCATGGGCAGCGTTTGTTCATTATCGAATACAAGATCGGCCGTTTCCCGGGGCTGGTCCATTTCGAAATGAAGCCGTTGGGCCGCATAATAATATTTATGATAATCGTGCAACAGCTCTTCCTTTGCCCGGTTTTCCGCGTTGCGCAGGAGGGCGCGCCTGAGACCGGTCTCAAAGGAGCAGTCGATCCAGAGCGCACAATCATAAAAGTGTCGCAAATTTCTTTTCAGTAACAGGATGCCTTCAATCAGCAGGATATCGATATCATGGTAGTCATACAGGAGCGGGTAATAGATATCGGCGTCGGTGCGGATGCCTTTTGTTTCGAGGTAAATTTTTTTATGCCGTTGCAGGGGAACGACCAATTGGCCGAAGAAATCGTCCCAGCGGAAGATATTTTCATATATATGAAGCGCGGGCTCCTCTTCGCGTAGCCGCTGACCAAGCGGATGCTGCCAGGGATCGGTATGGATCAGGGCTGTATTGTATCCTCTTTTTTCGAGTTCCGCCTGCAGTAACCCGGCGATAAATCCTTTACCTGCCCCGTCGATCCCGCTGACGGCGACGGTAAATACACGGGGTAATAAATGTCGCTTATGCCTTTCCGTTAGTTGATCAGCAAGGGCGCCAGTCTTTTCCATGTCTCAGGCGTTATTATACACCTTTATCAATGATTGCCGCAGGGCTTTCGCTTCATCGCTGCTGTGGTAATAAATAGCATGGGCGATGTCTTCCGCTTTCACCCAATCCGTAAACGGGGCGTCGGGTAGCGCTTCCCGGTTTTGCGGAGTATCGATGGTACTGGGTACCACTACGGCTGCGTTTACATTCATTCCCCGGGCCTCATCATTCATCAGTTCGGCCAGCCTGACCAGGAGTGACTTTGCCAGCCCGTATGCCACCATCCCCCTGCCATCGGCCGCGGACAGCCCCGGACGGGAGCCGATCAGGAATATGCGGCCGTATTTTTGTTTCAGCATTTGCGTAAAAACCGGGCGGGCGATATGATAGGCCGATTCAAAATTCTGCCGGTACTGCTTACAGATATCAGCAGCAGATGTTTCGGGGATCTTTCCGGAGGCAAATGCTCCAACCGTTAAAACGGCGCTGTCGATAACGCCAAAACGGGTTATAAGGCCGTTTACAAATGACAATGAATCATTTTCATTCCCAAGATCCAGCTCCACCCGTTCAAAATGACCCGCGGGAAAATCAAAGGAACTGGTATCGCCGGGAAACACTGTTCCGGTTACCCGGCACCCTTCCGCAATAAATTTGTTTACCACGGCCCGGCCGAGATTGCCGGCGGCGCCGGTGACAATTACTGTTTTCATATACCTTATTAATACCGGTTTAAAAGGAAAACCCCCGTACACCGGGGGTCATTCCTCCCTTATTATTATTCCCAGCTGAATTTACCGCCCGTATTCACCCTTAATTGATAAAGACTGCTGTGCGCGGTGAGATACAATGTCTTTCCGTCGTCGCCCCAGGCCATATTGGCGGGACGTTCAGGAGTTACGATCTTGCCTAATAATTTTCCTTCAGCACTGAGTATCCACAATCCCCCGGGTGCGGAGACAAAGAGGTTGCCTTCCTTATCCACTTTCATCCCGTCCAGCGCTTCGTCATCTTCGGTTAGATTCCAGTCAAAGAAAATTTTCCCGTTTTTTAAAGTTCCATCCGCCTGTACTTCATAGCGCCAGAGTGTTTTGGTACGGTGGATATTGCGGATATCCCAGTTGGTCACATATAAATATTTTTCGTCGGGAGAAAATGCGATACCATTGGGCCCGCCCAGGTCGGTTGTCAGCAATTGCGTCTTCCCGTTATAAACCCGGTAAACACCCTGGTAAGGTGTTTCTTTCCCGGCATCCGCATAAAACCCGGGAAGCCCGTAGGGCGGATCGGTGAAATAAACGCTACCGTCACTTTTTAATACCACGTCATTGGGACTGTTGAGTCTTTTCCCGTCGTAATGATCCGCTAATACGGTTACCGGTCCTTTCTTTTCATGACGGATCACGCGGCGGTTCCCGTGCTGGCAAACGATCAGTCTTCCTTCTTTATCTATCGCAAGCCCGTTGGAACCGGGCTGACCGTATTCGCCGATATCGGCGCCGGTATAACCGGAATGCGACATATAAACGGTTACATTGTGATTGACCGGATTATAACGGTAGATCGTATTTGTATTCGGGTCGCTGAAAAGCAGGTATCCGTCCGGGTGCCACACAGGGCCTTCGGTAAAGGAAAAACCGTCGGCAATCTTTTCTACCTGTGTACCCGCCGGGAGGATCGTATGGAGTTTTTCATCGATGGCAAATATCTTCCCGATATCCTTCCATGCGGGATTGGAGGGGTAGCCGTCCTGGTAGAAATCCACGACAGCGTTCCGCACCCAGATATAATTTTCAGGGAGTTTCCCCATCGGGCCGTTTATGCCCAGGATATAAATGGTGAATAACTCACCGGGTTTTACATGATCGCTCAGTGTTACCCGGTTCCGAGTGTTATAGCCGCTGACAAGCCCGTTACCGGATTGGCCGAACCCCAGCATCTGCTTCCCGTTCACCCAGATCTCGCTGTAATCATCCACGACGATCTCGAATACCGCGGTGCTGCCGGCGGTGGAAAGTTTACCGATTTTCGCGGGGAGGATCAGTTCAACTTTATACCAGACAAAAGAAAAAAGCCCCGTTCCCTGTCGTTCTTCCAGTTGTGTGGGTTTTATTTCACGAAACCCGGCCTCAAAATCAGGCTCACCCACCTGGGGGTGAAGCGTATTGGATTTTGTGGACGCCCCGGTGGGATATAACAGCAGCATGTCCCCGCCTCCCTGTTGCGGACCGGGCAGGTAAAAATCACGGTCATGTATATGCGCTGGCTGCACCCACCAGCGGGCCTGTACGAGGGATGCGCCCCCGGTTGTCTTCAGATCGGCAATGGCCTGCGGTTTGTTTACCGCGAGCTGCCGCGTTTCCTGCGCGCGGGTAATCACGGCAAGCACGAGACCAATGATCAGCAGGATATATACTTTTACCAGGTTAATGATCTTACTCATGATTGTTGGTTTTCAACAGTGATAAATGAGTCGCGGAATTTCCGGACTTTCTTTTTTTCGGTATCCCGGTACTCAATCCAGTTTCGCTTTCGAACCGGCGATCGCGATTTCCTCATCCTGGGCCGCGCTGCTGGCGCCGCTAACGCCGATCGCACCGATCACCTGCCCGTCATAATAGATGGGAATACCGCCCTGCAAAAAGGTCCGGCCCACCGTGATCAGCGCATTACGGCCATTGTTCACCGCGTCTTCCAGTTTTTTGGATGGGGCTTTAAACTGTGCCGCGGTTTTCGCTTTCTGGATCGCCACATCGGCCGAAGCGGCGAAACTATTGTCCAGTCTTTCAAGGTAGACCAGGTTGCCGCCATTATCCACGATGGCGATCGAACCACCCGGGGCGTTATTGGTTTTGGCATAGATTTCAGCGTCGGCTACAATTTTTTTCGCCGCTTCGAGGGTGATGTTTTTTTGGGAAGCCACCTGTGCCTGCGATTTTGTGGCCGTGATGATCATTGCCGCTACGGCAAAAGCTGCCTTTAATTTGATACTGTTCATGATAATTTAATTTCTTGTATTAATGAATCCTGATTTTCCTGAAAAAACTTAGCTCGCCGTCGGCAGTCACTTCATCTACCCACTGCTTTCCCTTATGATCAAAGTGAACATAATAGATCGCCTCTTCATCCGCTGCCGCATACCGGAAAATGCTGGTGATGCTTGCCCCGGGATCACGGGTCAGCACGCTGAGCTGCACCCGGGCCGGTACCTGGTCAAGACTTACAAACCATCCCAGGCCCAGCAGTGCCCCTTCCGAACTAAAGCTGGCGTATTTCAATTTTTCGTTTTGCCAGAACCGGGCGATGTTCATCTCTCCCTGTACTGTCCAGTTGAGCAGGTCGGCGCCCGGGAAATTTTTCTGAAAAGCGATAAGGGTATTCTTGCCCGGGTCGGCGGTAACGGGATTCGACCGGCCGCTGAGGGAAAATATCCCGGCGATAAAAAGAATGATCAGTTTTTTCATGATTTAGTTTTTAAGATTTATTTACCGGAACCCACAGGTTCCGCTGTATCGTATTGTACTTTTTTCCCCGCATTCCGCTTTACCTGTTCGGGCCAGTTGGCATCGGCTTTTTTCACATTGCCCGGGAGATCTTTGCCAAACTGAGTATAAGCGTCTGCCGAATGCTGGAGGATCAGCCTTCCGTCCACGATCTGGAAATAAGCGGGATCGATGGGCCGGAGTTTGTTTAAACTCATTGCGTACCCGCAGAAGGCGCCGTACTGGGGGGCGAACATATCGGGATGATCTTTGAACATAGTGGCATTTTGCTCGGAAGAGAACCAGTAAGTAGCCCCGTTGTAACGGGCTGTATATTTCGCATCGCCTTTTACCGCCTTCATTTCCGTGAAATACGCAACGGCATCATAACCCTGGAGTATCACCCCGTCGGCGTCGGTATTATTCAGAAAAGCCTTTTCTTCATCGGTCACGATTTGTTTACCTTTTCTTTCCAGCACTTCCGGCCAGTATTTATCCGCTTTGCCGATATTGCCGGCCACGTCTTTATTCCATCCGCTGACGGCGCGCTGGTTATGCTGCAGGAAGAGACGGCCATCGGTGATGGAGAACGTGCTGACATCAATCGGGGCTACGCGCCCGAGTGAAACGGCATAGGCGCACCAGCCACCAAACTGGGGCTTGTATTTTTCGGGATTGCCTTTGAAAAGGTCGAGGTGCTGCTGCGACGCGAACTGATAGATTGCGTTTTCATATTTATACTGGAAGGCTGCATCGCCCTTTACCGGTTTATTGTCGGTGAAAAATGCCACAGGATCATATCCATCGAGGATAACACCGCTGGCATCTACGTTGTTGAAGGATTTAGTGACGAGGGCCTGGCCGCTGGCCATCAGGCCGGTCAGCAGGGCCCCCGCAACCATCAGGGCGACGAATACCCGGGTAAAAAATCTTTGCTCGCCGGTTTTCAACCGGATCATTTGTTCTGTTTGTGATGTCATGTCGATCGGTTTCATTTTTTTTAGTTTTTGTGAGGACAAAGAAACACCCGCGGTAATGGGGGCGATGTCCGGCACATTACAATCGCCGGGTGCCGGTAATAAAAAAGCCCGGCGATTGTCGGGCTGTTTACAAAAAAAAGGGTAAGGATAAAAGGATCATTTCGCTGAAGCTGTCGGAGAGGCGGGTTTATCGTACTGCACGGGTTTGCCCACGTGGCTCGACACGATACCGGGCCAGTTCTTGTCTGCCTTGTTCACGCTTTCCTGCAGGTTTTTATTAAATAGCCGGTATGCTTCCTGGGTGTGCTGGAGGATCAATCGCCCGTTCTCAATCTGGTAGATCGTGGGATCCACGGGTCTTAATTTACCGACGCTGACGGCATACCCGCAGAAAGCTCCGTATTGCGGCGCATATTTTTGGGGTTCCTTTTTAAACATTTCGGCATGTTCCGCCGAAGCGAACCAGTACGTTGCGCCTTCGTATTGCGCGGTGAAGGAAGCGTCGCCCTTCACCGGCTGCTTATCGGTAAAATAAGCCACGGGATCATAACCTTCCATGATCACGCCTTTGTCATTTACGTTCACAAGAAACCCGTTTGTAGCCTTGAAATGGGGTTCGCGGAAAAATAAAAGCCAGGCGCCCGCCCCGAGGACCGCCAGGATTGCTGATGCGATGAGGATTTTTTTCATAATTTTTTTGGGAGCAAAATAAGTTCGTCAAATCCGCATCAGCTGTCGGAATCATTACAGTTTATCAAAACGATTGCCGGAAAACCATGTTTTTTTCCGTGACTCATTCCGTAGCAGTGTCTTGGTTCGTGACCCTGGTTCGTGTCCCCACGAACCAATA
>CAYNSL010000059.1:0-5005 GCA_964399755.1 uncultured Chitinophaga sp.
AGCTTGCTTGCACGGTCGCTGATTTGCAAAAAAGCAGGTGAGCGCCAGCGAGCCGCATGGTGATGGTTTTGCAGGACCCCCACCCGGGATCACCGCAGGTAATCCCTCTTTTTAATGCGGGATAAATGATCGCCAAAGGCGATATAATAGCATTGCGAAGCAGGATGCTTCGCAGAGCAGGGCCAAAGGCGATAAAATTGCATTGTGAAGCAGGATGCTTCGCACAGCTGATGAGCAAAAGTGGAATTTTGAAATTGGGAAATTTTGGAATTTCACTACATCCTGAAATACTTTATTGATTTCCGGAGTCTCCCAATCCAATAGGGAATATACGAATGAGGAAAATTTCAAAATTTCACATCCCGATAGCTATCGGGACCAACATTCCAAAATCAAAATACCCTCTCACCGGTATCGACCATCAAAAAAACCGCGTTATATTCGGGGTTCAATATGAAATCGGGCTGTATACAAAAGACGGGTTTACTGGTTTTGGTCATGACGATTTTATCGGCCACGGCATTCCCGCAATTTTTCCCGGGGGCCAAATGCACCACACCCGTGGGAGAAGCCATGTTTGGAAAAAAAGATACAGCCCGGGCACGGGGCATGGCCGATAATTACCATACCTGGGATCCCGGAATGGTTTTGCAGGTAAAATTTTTGCCGGGAGGCAGTAAAATGCTCCGGGATAAAGTGATGCTTAACGCGAAGGAATGGGAAAAATATGCGAATGTCACTTTTAAGTTCCTGCCCGATAACGCGGCTTACGCGCAGATCAGGATCAGGCTCGGCCAGGGCACCGGTCATAATTCCGCGATCGGCACCGAAGCCAATTTCCGACAGCAAAATGAGTCCACCATTAATTTCGATACCCTTTTCTTCGCTGACGCCGATTATTATGCCGACAAGCTGAAAAAAAGAGGACTGCAACCGCCCTTCAGCCTGGATTATCTGATCAGCGAAATGCGGCAGGATCCCAACCACTGGAATTTTGCCGAAATGCGGCGGGTGGTCATCCATGAATTCGGGCATTCGCTCGGCCTGCTTCATGAACAGAGTTATCCCGATGCGATCAAATGGAAACGGACCGATTCCATCTATAATTATTACCGCCAGACGCAGGGGTGGAGCCGGCAGCAGGTGGACTTCAACGTATTTGAAGCTGGGAGCCAGTTTTATACCAACGGCACCCGCTACGATCCCAAATCCATCATGCACTATGCCATCAATACCTGGGAAACAACGGATGGTTATTCGGTGCAGAACAACTTCGAATTATCAGCCGGTGATAAGACCCTGATCGCGGCGCTGTATCCCCGGGGAAAAGGCCCCGCCAAAGTGGTGCCCAAGGTCAATATCAGCAATTTCACCAACCTCGATGTAACCTATGATGAAGTCAGGCAGGGCCTGGTGGTCCGTCCCGCCTTTGACCTCCGCACCAATTCAAAGCTGGGTGAAGTGTACTTCGTGGTCAGGCCTACCGACGAGCGCGGGTACTTCATCAAAACCGCCAATCAACAGTATAACTGGGGCGGCTATATGGCAGTATACCTGAAGATGAACCTGCTGCCCAATTCCAATGTGAGCTATAATAAAGACGCGCGCTCCCGGCTGGAATTGTTCTTCCCTTTCCGGAATTTCCCGGAACTATATGGTCGAAGGTTAAGGGTGGCTTTCGCGGTTTACCTCGATGATGTGGCCAATAACCAGCTTGATAAACTGATGTACATTTCGGCCACCAATACCCTGAGTATTCCGCGACAGCAGTTTTAAAATGAACGATACGGCGCTGTAACAGTTCAGTTTATCTCCGGGAGAGTTCCGGGGTTCGCTGAAGGGTTTTGCTGATAACCGTATGCCGCGGGCCCGGGGGCATGAATAAACTTAGTAAACAGGTAAAACAGACGCCGCTCCGTACAACCGGATATTTATTAACTTTATTACAGATCAACAACCAGCAATATGAAAATTCATCAACTTGCCCTGCTGGCAGCGATCGTTTCCGGCAGTTCCCTGCGGGCGCAGACCAAAGAGATCGCGTTTGAAAGCCATAGCGGGATCCCGGCTCATTTTTATGTATCCCTCAGTAATGAAATTTTCGAAAGTGAAGAATCTGATTTCGGCTTGCCGGTCCCCAAGGATGTGAAATCCTATAAACTCGATAGCGTAATTTATATTTCAGATTCGGTATCGGTGATCGTAAAAAAAGAATACAGCCGCGCGAATACCGACCCGAAGGATTCGGCTAAATATACCCGGACACTGACCGATACCTTGTTCAACGATCCCCTGTTCAGCCGTAATCACTCCCTCGACAGCATCCGTGATATCATCCGGAAACAGGGCTTTTATATCAATGCTGCCAACCTGCGTAAAGTGGTGTTCAGGGGATATGACAATAAAAAGTTCACCGCGAAACCCAGGATGGAGCAGCATTCGGTTCCACTTGCCATAACGGTAGATAAACCTAATAACCATCCGCCCTTTGACGGGACAGGCCTGTGGATACTGACGGTCATCCTGATGTTGTCTGCACTGGGCGGCTGGCTGAGCTGGAAATTATACCGGCCGTCGGTCCGCTAATTGATGCGGTATGAAAAAAACGTTTACCAGTCTGGTGGCTGCATTGTTTGTCCTGTATTGTATTCTTTTCATTCCATTTCCCTTTCACCTTATCGGCCTGCAGCAACAGGTAACCGGGTTCTTCTTCGGCAGGCTGATTGCATTTACCGGGCACCGTTTATTCGGTATTGACAATATGCCCGGCCGGATCACATCCGATTCGGTTTCCTTATATGTGCTGCTGCTTGTTTTGTTTACCCTGTCACTGATCACTGCCGCCGCGTTGAACGCTTCAAAAAAATGGTCGTCATTCCGGGAAAAGCTATTCAGTTTTATTTATACCCTCGCTGTTTATTACCTCGCGCTGCTGCTCATGAAATACGGGCTCGACAAGATTGTCAAGAACCAGTTTTACCTGCCCGAACCCAATACCCTCTATACGCCTATCGGGAATGCCAGCCGGGGACTCCTGTTCTGGTCTACCATGGGCACTTCTTACTTTTACAGCGTATTCCTGGGGGCGGTGGAGTGCCTGGCGGCCGTATTCCTGCTGTTTAAAAGGACAAGGCTTATCGGCCTGCTTCTCTCCCTGGGCATCCTGCTGAATGTAGTCGCTGTGAATTTTGGATTTGATATTTCAGTCAAACTGTACTCGCTTTTCCTGTTATATATCACCCTGTACCTGCTGTATCCCTACCTGCGGGCATTATATTATTTTTTCCTGCGGCAGCAGCAAGTCCCGCAACAGGAAAAGACCCCCACGGTAACCCGTAGATCCTTCGGCTATTATTTCCTGAAATGGTTCGCCGTGATTGTTATCTGCGCCGAAGCGTCCTTTCCGTTTATACGCAGCGGTTATTTTAACGATGATCGCGTGAAAAGACCCTTCCTGCACGGCGTCTATGAAGTGAAAAGGGTCGTCAGCGGCGGAGATACCCTTGCCCCGGCCGACGCACCGGTGAAAAGGTTTTTTATTCACCGGAGAGGCTACCTGATCTTCCAGGACCAGGAAGACAGGATGTCGGATTATAAACTGGAATATGATTACAGCCGGCCGGAACTCATACTGACTGATTACAGCCTGCGCAAAACCCGCGTCCCCTATGAATATGCGGCCGGCGACAGCCTGCTGACCCTGCATTATACAAACAGCGGAAAGACTTATGACATTACGGGCAGGGGGCTCGACTGGCGGAAAATGCCCGCCCTCCGGAAAGGATTTCACTGGACACTCGAGGGCTGGAAGCAGTTGGTTTCATTTTAGTATAAATACATCGCTAATTTTTTGTTTAGAAACTCACAAGAATTTCTGCAGGTCCTCCGCTTTTCATAAAATATTGTTGTAACACTTTCCCGGGCGCGTCTCCGTTCAATGAGCGGCGTAATTTTTCGTTTCAATGCTGCAAGCAAGGCCTATTCGATCCCTTTCTACACTTATCACACAACAGGTACCGGACATGGATAAATTCTTATACTGCGACGGAACGGGAGCGGTGATCGAAGCCGGTTCGGCCGAAGAGCTTGCCTCCCTGGTCAAAAATGCGCCCGAACCCGCCAAACTGCGGGTATGGATCTTTGGCAGCCCGGAATGGATCGGTTACCCGGCTTTCCTTGAACAGATACCCGCATTAAACCGGCGGGAAACAGCAAAGGAAAGCGTACCGGCATCAATACCGGTTTTGAAACCCCCAACGGGCCGCCGTTTGCTGAAGAAATTTCTTTTCGCGGCCGCCATCATCACCGGCGCCCTGCTTGTCTTCAATTTCACCTATGTAAAATGGGAAAAAGCCGCACCGTTACAAACAACGGCTGCCCGACCGGGAAACGTACCCGTCATGGATATCGATTCCCTCATCTCGGACATCGAATGGATGCGGAACAGGACCCTCGACCGGAACACCCGGCTCAACCTCCGCCTGCGCAATACCTGGCCCGACCGGATCCTGCTGCAGCTGGAGGCCGCACACGAAACCGGGAGCGCCGGATCCAGGTTTTCGGGGCTTAAAATTTCCATCGACAATACGACCGGTTTCAACCTCGACAACGCGGTGGTCAATCTTTGGCTATGGAACGACGGTAAGCCCGGGAAAGCCGATACGCTGCAATTCAGCGGGATCCGTTTTGATAAACTTTCCATACGGGAATTAAAGGAACGATTCCGCTGCGACAGCATTTCCGTTTCATTCCAATCCATCAGCGCGAAAGCGTTTAATTTCTGTTATTCTGCCGACATAAAGAATAATTCGGGAAATGCAAATGACCGCTGGTTTTGTTCCGGAGGATTGATGAGCCGGTAGCCGGTAGTTAACAGTTAGGAGTCTGAAACCGTTTTGAAGCGCGCATCGGTCATGATAAAAAGAGGCTTAATAACAAAAATTTGAATTATTACAATCACACCCGGCTGTTTATTGCTGACTGTGTACTGCGGACTGTGTACTGC
>CAYNSL010000059.1:5105-20394 GCA_964399755.1 uncultured Chitinophaga sp.
GACTGTGTACTGCGGACTGTGTACTGCTGACTGTGTACTGCGGACTGTTTACTGCCGACTGTTTACTGCTGACTGTTTACTGCTGACTGTGAACTGTCAACTGATAAAAAATCACATCATTAAATAAGTAAATAACATGGCCCTCTATTATCTTCCCTGCCTGATCCGGAGCGACCGCTATTTCATCACGCGGCTGGAGCCCGGTTGCCCTGACCGGACGGATTTTAATTTCGTGGCCTACGCGGAAGACCGGGTGTTAACACCCCTGCTGACGCTGGAAGACCCCGGCAGGATCGTGCTGACGCAGATGGCGCCATCCGAAAGACAGGACATCCCCCTGAGTGAATGCCATATTTCGCTGCGGAAAAACGACGGCGAACTGGAATTGCTGATCCGTCCCCGTAACGGATTTGCCACGGAGCCGTTTCACGACGAAGAATCAGGGTTGCGGCTGGATTATTCATCAGGACAGAAAAAAGTTTCGGTAGGCGTTTACCGGTACCAGGTCCGGAAAGCAACGATTAACCTGCGCATCACCCTCGAATGGAGCGATACGGAAAAATATTCGGGTCTGCTCCGGTTTGATATAGTGCCTTCGGCTTCCTGTCACCGCGTGGTAATCGATTTCGGAAGCGAAGCCAGCCAGCTGGCCTACCGGAACTGCGGCCCGCAGCCGGGCATTGTACAGTACGATATCCTCGAAAACCTGGTAAGTCGCTTATCCATCACCGGTAGTTATACGGGCCGGCGTGAGCATTTCCTGAATCATGAACCCGGGCAACCGGCGCTTTACCGTTCTTTTTACGCGGTCCGTAAACAAATCGACCCGGAAAAACGGAAAACCTTCCCCTTCAATTTCACCGATGACCTTCCCGGTGATGAGATCCGCCTCTTTATTACCCGGCAGGAGGTAGCCGCCACGGAACACGCTTTCCGCGACGGGTATGAAATCATTCCCAACCTGAAACTGGGAATTGAAAAAAGCCTGCAACTGACCATCGGCGGTGAAACGGAGGACTATAGCATCCGCGCACACCAGAAAGAACTGATCAGCGCCATCCTGCTCCGCCTGCTCCGGCTGCTGCTCAGCACAAAGCCCGGACTCCGGGAAGGAGGACTGATCGTTACCCTGCTGGTACCGAATATCTATACACAGCACGACGTGTTCGCCCTGCTGGATGAATTAAGAAAACGAACGGGCCGGCTCCTTGCATCCCTGTCGATCGAACCGTCGGCCCTGCCGGTGGAATATGAAACGATTTCCGAAAGCGATGCGGCCTTTATGGGTTACCAGCAAACACATGGCGACCAGGCGCGCCTGTATAACGGCGATATTGCGCTGGTTATCGATTGCGGTAAGGGAACAACGGATATTTCCATGCTGCTGGCCGATGACAATGAAAATTATTCCAGTTTCTTCCGGACCGGATTCGCCGGCGCGGGGAACGTCCTGCTTTACGGCTTCGCCGAGGATTTCCTGACCCTTGTGCTGCGCGCCATACCCGGGAATAATGATATTTCCGTCCGTGATTTCATTCAGCGTTATGTCCTGCAGCAGGATCTTACCGCTGATGTGCTGAATTTTATCCAGCTGATGGAGGACCAGAAAAAAAAGTATCGGTCGCTGCAACCGGTGGGAATTACGGAATTCGCACATCTCACCGAAAATGCGATCGGTACCGAGCGCAGTATCGCCAGCCTGCACAGGAGCCCCTCCAATCTGTTGTCGTATGCCGATGCCATTTTGCGCGACAGGACCCTGCGCTGGGATGATGAGATCACCGGTTTGATCGATAAAGCCTCCGACTGCATCGTGCACAGTATACTTGCGGGCATCCGCGAAGTGATGACACGCGATGTGCGCAGGCGGATCAAACTGGTAATGCTGAGCGGGCGGGCTTTTTATTTTGATGCGCTGCGGAAAAAACTGGAAGCCGCGCTGAACGCCTGGCTGAGCGGCGCGGTGCAGATCAGGACCGTCCCCGCAGGCCGATCGCTGAATAATAAGAATGTGGCACTTTTCGGCGCCTTCAGCGGGGCGTATAAGATCACTGATTTTACAGGCATACCGGTTGACCGCAAAGAAGGCCTGTCGAAAAACAATGATGTACTGAACAATAACAGTTTTCTCTACCGGGGCATCAAGATCCAGGCGGGAAACGATATCCTGTATAACGCGGCCATCGTGCGCCGTAACCACCAGGCCCTGAAAGTTTTCAAGAATAAAGCCGTCGATATTTTTTTCACGCGCGACAATATTTACCTGCGTTTGCTGGAAAACCAGCGTGTAAAAGATGTCTGTTCCCTGTACAGCGTGCTGGCTTCCGTATCCGGTATCTCATCACCGCTGCTGGACCTGAAAACCATTTCCATGTTCCCGAATTATAACGGGGAACTGGCTTCCCTTCAATCGATCCACCAGGACCTCCTGAAATATGAACCGGCCCCGGCGCCGAAAAAGACCGTCAAACGAAAAGGTGTACTGCAGTTTTTCCAATTCTGAACTTCAACAACATGAGCATGCGGAAAAAAATATTCTTATCCTTTCTCTTTTCTGTTGCGCTGTTTTACGCTAAGGCCCAGCAGCCACCGGTCAGGCCGATCCGTATCGCGGATTCGCTGACCCCGCAGGAAAGGACGGGCCGGCATACGATCCTGCTGCGCTCAGAACTGGATTCGCTTATTAAATTATATGCGCCGGCACCCGTGCAGCTGCCCGCACAGGAGCCTGTGATTCCTGAAAAGGAACATACAAGCCTGCTGATGCTGGCGGGGTTCGGACTTTGTTCCTTCCTGCTGGGGTGGATACTTGTAATACTGTACAGGACAAGACCGGTAAGAACAGAGAAATCTGCTTCCGTGCAAAACAACGGCGCTGCCCACCGGAACAGTAAGCAGCGGAAAACAGTCTTTGCCCTCGAAGAAAAGATCGGGGAACTGCATGACGAGCTGCTGAAATTATCAAAGGAGAATGAAGGGCTGAACCGGGTGATCAAAGAATACAACGGCATACAAAACGATTATGATTCACTGAAGAACGGCATGCGAAAAGTATATAAGGTGAAGAATTATCCCGGTTACGATCCCCGGGGCAAGGAAACCCGCGCCATACAGGGCGTGCTCGATACCGAAAGCGCCGTAGCCAATTATGCCTGGGAAAAGTTTTTGAAACCGATCCTGCAGATCGCAGATGCCAACAAGAACAGCCCCGCGCGGATGACGGAGACCGACCGCTCGAAACTGCTCGACCTGCTCGTATCGCTGTCGCTGCTCTATATTGAATATCTCTATCTCCGCGTTGCCGACCTGTCCGTGGGCGGCACGATCGTAGAGCGTATCCAGGGCCTGGCAAAAGGAAAGGGTCCAGACCCTGCGCTGCTGAAGAAACTGGATACCGAATTCGGTAACCGCGCGCTGGTGCTGCGCATGGCCCTCGATAAAGCCGCGCTGACAAACATTTCTTACCCCGTATTCGACGAAACCAATCTAAACCCCACCGCCTGAGCAAGATGATGTCATTCTTCACCAGCATGAGCTTTCTCTATGCCTTCGTGATCATCCTGCTGATGGGGTACGGCATTGTTTATTACCGGAAATTCGCCAGGAGCGGGGCGACCCCGGGGAAATTCCCGCTGGTATTCGGACTTATCGCGGCCAGCTGTTTCTTTTTCCTCTATGTAAATATGCATGCGCCCCTTCGTTTGGGAACATTCAGCAACCTTGACCATCATTTTATACGGCATGATGGGTTTTGCGTATCCGGGCGGATCGAACTGGGCAGAAAAGACACGGCGGCCTACCAGGCCGGCACGTTTAACCGTTTTGTATTCGAAAAAAAGAACAGGGAGCTGCAGGCCAGCTCCGTTTACGCGGAAGAACCCTTTTTTGTATTGTCGGGAAAAGAAAGAAAATCTATATCTCCCTGTTTCCCGGCCGGGAACGGTCCTGTCAGCTTTCATTGCGACAGCCTGCCGGTAACCATCAGCGCAACGGCAGGGGAGGGGATCCAATTGCGTGTAGGCGGCACCGTTATTAATGGGAGGGCGCAGGAGATCCGTAAGGGGATCACTGTATGGAACCTGTTCCGGGATGATACCGTCTTTATGCAATCACCCCTGTACAGCGATGAAAAACTGGCCGGAAGCCTGCGGCAGGTGATATTGCTGCGCGACGGGGCCGGTAATCTTGTTTATTTCCTGTCCGGTAAAATATTCCGGTATGCGGGAGATATCAATTATAACGGTAAGCAGGTACAGCCTGCCGATTTATCTTTTACGGCGGCCATTCCCGACGGGGCCACCATTGGCTGGGGCGCCGGTTTCCCCGAAAATAACAGGAACCAGTTCCGGGTAAAATATGAAAGCGACGGGAGTTTTACACTGCGGAACCGTTATCCTGTTTCTTACCCGCTGACAGAGGAAAACAATGATGAACGGAAACCACACAGCGTTGGTAAGTTCCTTGTTTCAGATCCCAAATACCTGGCGGCGATGCCCGCGGTTTTCAGCGAGGGATTCCTGTTCCCCGCTTTTCCCGGCGACAGCACAATCGATTTCGCGCCCGTGCTCTTAACTTATCATAAGGGCGATGCAGGCGCCTCCCTGCAATGGCAGGCAAAGTACCTGGATGGCAGTCCCGCGCCGCTTACAGCAAACGGGGACCGGCTTTTGTTGCCTGCTGTATCGGGTGACTTCAGCTGGGTTTTTTCCCTGCAGGATTCTTTTAACTGGCGGCTGGGCAACCGCATACTAAGCGCCCGCGACTGGCAGCTGCTGATCTTCGGCACGCTATTTTTTTATTTCATCCTTGTTTTCAGTGCATTTTTCCTCAGACCCGCCCATCGGCAGAACTGGATCTGGCAATTGCTTTCCGGTATTACGCTCGTCATGCTGACTACCCGTTTCTTTTTATACTGGCGGTATAAAAGTTTTCCTCCTTACGAAGGACTTGACCTTCCCTCGCTGCAGCAATTGAACAGTCCATGGAATTTCGGGATCATTATCCTGGCGGGTATTGCGCTGGCCCTCATTTTCGGATATGGCACCTTGAAATACCTGTATAACGCGACCCGTTTTCGCCTGGCCCGCTGGCAAAACCGGCATTACCGGATAAAGGATGATGCTGATCCGGAAGCCGGGGAAATATGGACCAGTGTGATCCGTAAATGGCCCCTGCTCAGCAATAAGAGGGCAGGCGCGCTTTTTATAGCAGCATGGATGCTGATCCTGCTGACCGGAGGCGCCATTGCAGCCATGAATCATTTCGAGCCCGCTACCTGCCGGCACCTTGCCATCGGGCTGGTATTATTTTATTTTACGTTTGTCTTTATCTCCTACCAATTTTCGCCGCTGGTCACCGCCTCGGGAAAAAGCTGGTGGGGCATTTCCACCGGCAGCCTGCCGGATATGGTGATCAATAACCCGGTGAAAGTGCTTTTGTCGGTCAGCCTGCTGGCCTTATTCGGTTTTATCGACATGGGCTTTGCCATTATCTTTCTTAATTTTCTTTTATTTAACGAAGCGTTTCTTTGCATCAATTTCGCGCTGGGAGGATTATCGGCCGGGAGCCGGAAAAACGCTGCTGTCTTCGGTATGCTCGGACTGGCCTATCTCGGGCTGTTTATCATCAACCTGCTTTACGGGCCCTATATATTCAAGTACCTGCTGGAACTGCCGCAATTGCTTTACCTGTCGGGCTACTTTGTTTTTTCGGTCATTATCGCCTATGCCATCACGCGCCTGGTTCCGCAATGGGCGAAAAGGGAAAAAGTTCGCGCCGGAATTTTAGCTGCGCTTTTCCTGTTTGGTCTTTCTTATTTCTTTTTGCCCCGTGAAAGGATTCTTGAAAAAGCCGCGATGACGAGGTACCGCATCGATGTAATGACCATGCCCGCGGAGCAGGCGATCGAAAAGGCCTATGCGTCGGGAAAAACATGGGAACCCGTGATCCGCGCTGCGCAGAACCAGTGGTTCATCAATACTTTTATCTACGAAAAGAACAACCCCGGCGTCAACAGCGCGGGATTTCACCTCCTGCCGCATGCACCGCAAAACAAAGGGGCCAAATACAATGCGCAGGCCACCGATCTTGTCACCAGCCGTTTTCTGCTGGCCGAACACGGCAGGTGGTCCGTTTTACTTTACGCGCTCCTGCTCCTGCTGCCGGCGACCCTGCTGGCTTATTTTTATAAACTGTACCCCGATTTCAGTAACCGCACCAATCAGCAGTATCCCGCTCTCACTACGGCCTTTTCCCTGCTGAACTACCTGCTGGTAACCGCCCTGCTGGTCATTTTAGCCGCAACGGGGCGTTATATTTTCTTCGGGCAGGACCTTCCCTTCGGGAGCATCCTCAGCAAGCAATCGGTTTTATTTCCGTCAGCGCTGATCGTGATCGCGGTTTACCTGCTCCGTCCCGTGCGGCCGGAACGTTATCCGCACCGACATAAAATCATTCCCGGGGCCGTTGTCTTCTCCGGACTCGCACTTTTATTATTCCTGGTTAAACCGGGATATAATAAAAACAGTGAATTCGGCGTGGAAGGGCTGGCCGGGGATATGGACAATTATATTCAATCCAACCTGCAGCCCCTGCTGGATGAAATCGATACTTCAAAAGCGACGCGAAGGCTGAGTCCTGCCGCGAAAGACCGGATATTTACCGGTATCATCAGGGATCTGATGTCGCGGGGCGACTTACAGGACGGCGGGAAATTTTTTATGAACGAACTCGGGCAATACGCCCGTAGCGGTTTTTCAGGACATCTCGATCAGCGCCGCCTGCTCTATCTCGATTTTAATACAGGTAGACCGCAACTGGCGGTAAATGATAATTATTTCCGGATCGAAGCGCCGCCCCACCTGCGGCAGGCCTGGAGGGGCAGCGTTTTCGGCGATACAACGCATTATCAATTCACTTTATGGGATCCTTCGGATGGAACAGTAATAATAAAACAACCTGCCGCCGATGCCTTAACGGATAAAATTGACCTCAGCCGGGATCTTCAACTGGTTTCAGTGTTGAATAAAGACAGTACAGCCGTTACATGGCATCTGGTCAATACTTCAGGCGCGCCCCTGGCACTGGAAAGCGGGGCGGGTAAAAAAACACTGGAACGGCACGATACGCTTGCCCTGGGGAACCCCGACAGGATCCGTATCTCGGATACCCGCGGTAAAAAGGACCTTGTGTTGCTGGTGCAGCCCGATGCTTTTATGAGAAATTTATTTGTGAACGGGGGCAGGTATTATGTGTACCCGATGGGCAGCGATTTTACCTGGGCAAGGAATTTCGCGGAAAGCGTATCCACCGGGTTCACCGACCGCGAACATTCGGGACAGCATGTATTCATTTCACTGGATGCCGGGATTACTGATTCCCTCTCGATGATGATACAGGCTATGATGTCGGCTGATACCTCCTATCATATTGGCGCGGAATACGGGATCTGTATGGCCGATGGCAATGGCAGGCTGCTCGCGATGCCCGATCATATCAAGGGACTGTTACGTCCCGATCCTAATGATAAACCGGGCTTCGATCGTGTTCTTCGGGGTGAGAACGGGATCGTATCGCAGTCAAGGCTTCGCAGGGCGATCGGGAATATCAACCTGCTCCGGATGCGGCCCGGTCCGGGTTCAACGCTGAAGCCGGTCGTTTTTTCGGCCATCGCTTCACAGCTGGATATTGACTGGAACGCTTTTGCCGCGGAAGGATTTGACCGGAAACAGGAATTATTCGGGGGTGAAAAAGTGGCGGAATATGATTTTGAGAAAAACAATGGAAGGATCGCCTCGGTGGCCGATTACCTGAAATACTCCGACAATTATTATCATTCCAATGTGCTGCTGCTGGGTTCTTACAGCCGGCAAAGCCTGAGCGGGCTGCTGATGAAAAATTTTGCAACGAATAACCCGGATCCGGGTTTGCACTGGCCTTATTTCAGTTACAACGGTAAGACTTACTGGCTCGACGGATTTGAACACTGGCCGGGTTATGCATCCGGCAAAGCCGATTTCGGGTCCGACAGCTCCTTTATCTCCATCGGGCTGCTCCGGAATTTCGGAATCTTCACCTGCCGCAATGGGCGCGACTGTGAGCGCCTTGCCCCGGTATTTGATTCCCTGCTGTTCAGGGGACCGGCCGCCCGGTCGGGTTTCGTACTTCCCGAATACGCCCTCTTCGACCAGAAAGGAACGGGGATGGATATGCGAAAACCGAATGAAGTCTTCATGTCTTCTTTCCGCGGGCATGTGAAGGGGAGCAGCCAGGTGATGATTCCCCCGGTAAAAATGCTCGACGCCTATGGAAAGCTGGTGTCGCAGAACCGGAACTATTCGCTCACCTTCAACCCGCATCCCGAGAGCCCCGCCATTATTCCCTTTTATACGGATAACGGGGTCAATCCCGGTTCGTACCTCTCGCTGATGCGTGAAAGTGTATTCACCGGCATGCGGGAAGCCCTGTTCCGCGGTACGGCGGCCCGGCTGGGGGCCCTGCTGAAGAACGGATCGCCTTATTATTATTATGCCAAAACGGGCACGACGGGCGATGAAGATGCCAAAGACAAATCCAAATTATTCGCAATCGTGATTTCGCAAAAAGATATCAGCGATCCTGATTTCAATTTCAGGAACAATAAATTTGTTACGATCTATTTTACCTCGCAGAACGGGCCCGCGAAACAAAACGAGGAGTTCCAGGCGGCGGTAATAAAATATATAGAGCGATCCCCCGCTTTCAGGCGATATATGACCGGTCGGTAATCATTTGTTTTTTCTTTGATTACATGTTATCTGTCGTCTAAGACGACGGATAACAATTCAGTACTTCAAAGTAATACTTATTTATTTCGACCACTCCCACAATCCCCATTTTACAGCATCAGGGATCTTTTCACCGCATTGTTTGAGCGTGACCAGGATATTTCCCCGGTGGTGCGATTCGTGAGAAACAAAATAGCCAAGCAGGGGCAGAACGCCCTTTTTAAATCCTTTTACCTTTCCATTGTCATCCCAGCTCCGGGCCAGCAGGGTCCCGATACCCTGCGCAGATTCTTCCATCGACTTGCGCAGTTTCTTCCGGTCAAAAGCCGCTTCTTTATCCAGCGGTTTTATTTTTTGCAGGAGATCCCTGGCGCAAATCTCCAGCCATTGCAGCCGTACATTATGAATATGCACCCATTGCTGGTAAACGGTCCTGCCCCCGCGGGTGCTGAGTGTTTTTTGCATGCCGCTGTCGCTGGTATGATCGATCAGCAGGAGGTTCATTCGCTGGTGGATGGCCCAGGCATCCAGTAACTGCGCTTTCATGAAAGGGAAATTAAAAAAAAATCTCTCCCGCGGGGGAGAGATTTTTTTTTCGGTTAAAAACGGGTATTAATCAGTTCTTGGTCATTTTGGGCTTCACCGTGGTGTTCGGCTTCAGGCTGGTGGCCGGTTTTTCTGTTGTCGTAGTTGTCGTAGTGGTCGTTGTAGTTCCGTCGGCTTTTACGTTGGTCGTAGCGGCCGGGGGATTATCGGTTTTTTTACCACCATTCTTGTATTCGTTGTACGCATCCTGTGTCAGCACTTCACCGGTGATCTGAACCGTCTTGGGTTGCTCGATACCTGCCAGTTTGATATAAACGTCTTTGGTGAAGGGGGCCACTGCAGCGGCGTTGTACTGCACTTTCAGCATAGCGGTTTTACCGGGGAGGATCGGGTCAACGATCTTTTCCGGGGTCGTGCAACCGCAGCTGGCCCAGGTATTCTCTACTACCACGGGTTTATCGCTGATGTTTTTGATTTCGAATGAATAGTTGACGGGTGTGTTTTGCACGATCTTGCCGAAGTCGTGTTTTTCAACATTTACTTTTATGACTTCATCAGCTTTGGGCTGTGCGAAAGCGCCAAGGGTGAGTGCAAAAGCAGTGGTGAGTAAAAGGATCTTCTTCATGGTTTTTTTTATTTTTTAATTTAAAAGGTTTGTTTTTTCAGAAAATCGACCGAGGCATTGGCGGGTGCGGAGCCCTCGGGGGCTTTCCAGACCGTGCCCGTGATCCTGATCTGTTTGGATTGGGCTTGTGTAGTCGTATATGAAATCGTAATGTACTTATCAAAAGGTCCCTGCACGGCGGCGTTAAAACCCACTTTTATCTGCGCGGTGGCGCCGGGCGCGATCGGGTCGCGGCTCCATTCCGGTGTTGTGCACCCGCAACTGGCATGCACATCGTCCAGTTTCAGCGGAGTACTCCCGGTATTCACGATCGCAAATGAATAATACACGGGTTTACCCTGTGGCACATTGCCGAAATCATGCAGGGTCTCTTTCAGTTGCAGCACCTCACCGGTAGCTGCCTCTGGCGTACCCTGGGCTCCGGCACGGTAAGCGCCGCAGAACAGGATGAGCAAGAGAATGATTTTCCGCATACTAACTTCTTGAAGAGGTCAAATTTACGGTAAAGATGCCATATTTTATAGATGGGTTGCAGGCGATTGGGGGTATTTTTTAACCAATCCTGCCCCGTTAACCAACGGTTAAGAAATGCTGCCAATCTCCCTATTTTTGTAGCATGGAAAACAGTTCCCCGGAAATGGTTCCCGATACAGCAAAACTTTCATTTGACAGGTTCAGGGATGAGGTGCTTGCCGATTTCCGGGTGTCCTGTATCAGCAGGGAAATCAGTCTTTTAGGCAGGAAGGAAGTCCTGGGGGGCAAGGCCAAATTCGGGATCTTCGGCGATGGCAAGGAAGTGGCCCAGGCCGCCATGGCCAAGTTTTTCCAGCCCGGGGATTTCCGCAGCGGGTATTACCGCGACCAGACCTTTATGCTGGCTGCCGGGCTCGCCACCACCGAACAAATATTCGCCCAGCTTTATGCCGACCCCGATCTTGACCGCGATCCCTTCAGCGGCGGCCGGCAAATGAACTGCCATTTCGCAACCCCGTTTGTTGACGCCGAAGGCAACTGGCTGAACCTGACCGCCACGAAAAATTCATCCAGCGATATTGCGCCAACGGGGGGACAGATGCCGCGATCCCTCGGACTGGCGCTGGCTTCCCGGCTATTCAGGAATATCGAATCCCTGCATGCTTTTAAAAATTTATCGGTCAACGGCAATGAAGTTTGTTTTGCCACCATCGGCGACGCTTCTACCAGTGAAGGTCATTTCTGGGAAACCATCAACGCGGCGGGCGTTTTACAGGTACCGCTGGCCGTATTCGTATGGGATGACGGTTACGGCATTTCCGTTCCCAAGAAATACCAGACCACCAAGGGCTCGGTTTCCGAAGCGCTGGAAGGGATGCGGAAAACGGACGGAAGCAATGGCATCGCCATTTATAAAGTGAAAGGATGGGATTATGCCGGGATGTGCGAGGCGTTCGAGGAAGGGATCCGGCTGGCCCGTGAAACCCATACGCCGGTGCTCTTCCATGTGGAAGAGATGACCCAGCCCCAGGGACACTCAACTTCGGGTAGCCATGAACGTTATAAATCGCCGGAGCGGCTGGAATGGGAGCGCGAGTGGGACGGCATCAAAAAACTGCGCGAATGGATCGTGGCCAACGCCCTGGCCACGGAAGAGGAACTCGAAGCCATCGCGGAAAAATCCAAAGCAGAAGTGCGGGAAGCAAAGGCGGCGGCCTGGGAAAAATTCATGGCCCCCGTGAAAATACAGGTGTCGCGGGCGGGCGACCTAATCCGGTCGATGGCCAAAGCCATTCCCGCGAAAACGGGCGCCCTTGAAAAAATCGCCGTCGAATTAACCGCGTTGCGCGAGCCGCTGCGGCGTGATGTTGTCAGGGCGCTGCACGACGCGCTGGATATAGCGGGAAACGCGGACGCGGCTTACTGGACAAGGGATTATTACCATGACCTGCTCGCCGAAAACAAAAAATTGTATAACACCCATCTTTATAATGAAGGACCTAAGAGCGCGCTGAAAGTACCGGTGGTAAAAGCGGAATACGCGGCAGCGGCGCCGCTGGTGAACGGTTTCGAAATACTGAATAAATATTTCGACGCATTATTCACCAACGACCCGCGGGTGATCGCATTCGGCGAGGACCTCGGGCATATCGGCGACGTGAACCAGGGCTTCAGCGGGCTGCAGCAAAAACATGGCGACCAGCGGATCTTCGATACGGGGATCCGGGAACTGACCATTATGGGACAGGGGATCGGTCTCGCCCTGCGTGGTTTGCGGCCCATCGCCGAAATACAATACCTCGATTACCTGCTCTATGGTCTTCAACCGCTGAGTGATGACGCGGCCACGATGCATTACCGTTCGGCGGGACAGCAGTCCTGTCCGCTGATCGTGCGCACCCGCGGTCACCGGCTCGAAGGGATCTGGCACAGCGGCTCACCGATGGGGATGGTGATCAACGCCCTTCGCGGAATCTATGTCTGCGTGCCGCGGAACATGACCCAGGCCGCGGGGATGTACAATACATTACTGCGCGGTAACGACCCCGGTCTCATCATCGAATGCCTGAATGGTTACCGCCTGAAGGAAAAACTGCCTTCCAACCTCGATACATTCACGGTGCCGCTCGGGGTACCCGAAATCATTAAGGAAGGAACGGATGTAACGATCGTTTCCTACGGATCCATGCTGCGCATCATCCAGGACGCCGCGGCCACGCTGGAAGCGCGGGGTATCAGTTGCGAGATCGTGGACGTGCAAACCTTATTGCCTTTCGATATCCATCATCATATCCTCGCTTCACTGAAGAAGACCAACCGCATCGTATTCATCGATGAAGACGTACCCGGCGGCGCAGCGGCGTATATGTTCAATAAAGTGATGGAAGAGCAGGGCGGCTACCGTTACCTCGACGTGGCTCCCCGCACGATCACCGGCAAGGCCCATCGTCCCGCTTACGGCAGCGACGGCGATTATTTCAGCAAGCCCAACGCGGAGGAGATCGGGACGGTGATTGGGGAGATGATGAGGGAATGAGCAATGGGCAATGGGCAATAGGCAATAGGCAATGGGCAATGGGCAATGGGCAATGGGCAATAGACAATAGGCAATAAGCAATTGGCAATCTACAAGGAATACACTGCGAGCCATATTTGGAAAATCCATTTTTATGGCAGCAATACATGTAAAGCACACCCGTGTGTATAAACTTGCCTTTGAATTGGCAATGGAAATTTTTGAAATCACAAGAAAATTTCCTAAAGAGGAAACCTACTCAATGACAGACCAGATCAGACGTTCCTCCCGCAGCGTTTGTATTTGCTTATTGGAAGCTTACCGAAAAAAGCGTTACCCCGCACATTTTGTTTCCAAGGTAACAGACAGTGATATGGAAAATGCTGAAACTTCAGGTTGGCTGGATTTTGCATTGGCCTGCCAATATATTGATGTGAGGCTTCATGCTGCGTTAATGTCAAAAAACGAAGAAATCGGACGATTGCTGAATCATATGATCAATAACCCCGAAAAATATTAGATCCGGGTAATTACGGCAGCCATTTGCTTATTGTCTATTGCAAATTGTTTATTGAAATTCATTGATAATTATTGTACCTTTTGTATAAATAAATCTTTAATCATTAATCTACCGAAAATGTCAATTGTAAAAGTCATCGAAGTCATCGCGTCTTCGGAAAAAAGTTTTGACGACGCCGTCAAGCAGGCCGTTAAGGAAACAGCCAAAACCATCCGGAATATTGATTCGGTATGGGTGAAGGATATGAAAGTGCATGTGAAAAACGGGAAGATCAAATCCTACGGGGTGATCTGCAAAGTATCCTTCCGGGTGGAAAAGGGTAAGAACGGGAAAGACGAGGCGCAGTAACCGGCTACGCCATACCGGTAGATAAATTTTATCTTGCGCGGATTACGGCACCCTTTTCATGCAAACTTCCTACCTGCATATTATCGATATCCTGGGCACTTTTTCCTTTGCCGTATCCGGGGCTTTTCTCGCTATGGAAAAAAAACTGGATCCCTTTGGCGTGCTGGTGCTGGCTTTTGTTACGGCCACAGGCGGCGGCACCCTGCGGGATATCCTGATCGGTAATCTTCCCGTAGGATGGCTGCGGAATGAAACCGCGATGGTGGTCATCTTTGCATCCGCCGTGGCCACCATGTTCTTCGATCGTTTATTACGGCGCCTGCCCATCACGCTCTTTCTTTTCGATGCCATGGGACTGGGTTTATTTACGATCATCGGAATCGAAATGGCCATGGACAGGGCATTCAGCCCCGGTGTTTGTATCGCCCTGGGCACGGTAACGGCCTGTTTCGGCGGCGTACTGCGCGACGTGCTGCTGAATTCGATCCCCCTGTTGTTCCGGAAAGAGATCTATGCGCTGGCCTGCATCGGGGGCGGACTGGTCTATTTTGCGATGCGGAAAATGCAGCTGGATACTGATTTTTCCAGGACCGCAGGAATCGGTGCCATTGTATTGATTCGCATACTGGCGGTACGCCTGCATCTCTCCCTTCCATTATTTTACGAGCAAAAAACTAAATCATGAAGCTAACACTGTACCAGGTCGACGCCTTTGCCGAAAAATTATTCAGCGGCAACCCCGCCGCGGTGATCCCGCTGGAAGAATGGATCGGCGATGAATTGATGCAAAACCTCGGGATGGAGAACAACCTCGCCGAAACGGCATTCTTTGTGCCAAAGGGAAATGATTTTGAGATCCGCTGGTTCACCCCGGGTTCGGAGATCAATCTCTGCGGTCACGCCACCCTGGCCTCAGGTTTTGTACTCTTCCATTACCTCGGTTATACCCGTCCTTCGATCGTTTTTCATTCCAAAAGCGGCGCCCTGCGCGTGAGCCGCGACGGCGATATCATCAACCTCGACTTCCCCTCCTGGAAGCCGGAGAAAGTCACGGAATACCCTGCCGAATTACTGTCCTCGCTGGGTAATCCCGAGATCTCGGGCGTGTATAAGCATCGTGATTATATCGTGGAGTTAATCAATGAGGATGCGGTTAAAAAACTATCTCCCGATTTTACGCAGATGAAAAAAACGGGGGAGAAAGTGATCGTCACCGCGCCCGGGAAGGAAGTCGATTTCGTGTCACGGTTCTTCGCCCCGTCCATCGGCATCGACGAAGATCCTGTAACCGGCTCTTCACATTCACAACTGATCCCGTTCTGGAGCTACAAGCTCGGGAAGAATAAGATGCTCGCCCGGCAGTTATCCAAAAGGGGCGGGGAGATCCATTGCGAACAGAAAGGCGACCGGGTGATCATGGGAGGGAAGGCGGTGTTTTATATGAAAGGAAGTATTGAGTTAGGAGTTCGGAGTTAGGAGGTCGGAGGTCGGAGGTC
>CAYNSL010000060.1:0-15810 GCA_964399755.1 uncultured Chitinophaga sp.
AAGGAAAGGTATTCGTGATCAGGACCGCGAGCCTGCTGTTACCTTTTGCGTTTACAAGTAATGAATTGATATGATTTGGTTCATGGTTCGTAGTTCATGGTTCGTAGATTTTATAGCTACAGGCAACCAGTAACCAGCAACCAGTAACCAGCAACCAGCAACTAGAACAGCGTTTGTATCCCATACGCGATCTTCGCTTCATGCTCCAGCAACCATTTCTTTCTCCATAACCCTCCCGCATAGCCGATTAATTCTTTATTCGCGCCGATCACCCGGTGACAGGGGACGATGATGGCGATATTGTTTTTGCCGTTGGCGCTGGCCACGGCCCGGGTGGCTTTCGTGTCGCCCGTTCGCCTTGCCAGTTCGAGGTAGCTGATGGTTTTCGCGAAGGGGATCTGCATCAGTTCGGCCCAAACGCCCTGCTGGAATGCGGTGCCGGGCTGGTGCAGGGGCAGTTCGAAGACCCGGCGCTGCCCGTTGAAATATTGGATCAGTTGCTCCACGCACTGGATCAGCAGCGGGGGCAGGTGTTTTTTCCTGCCTTCCGGTTTCTGGGAAGTGTCGTGAAAACTCACTTCGCTGATATAATCGGAGGTTCCGCTGATCTTCAGCAGGCCGACAGGGGAGTGGTAATAAGTATGAAAAGTTTCAGCCAATCTGCTGCCCGTTTTTAACGGTCCGTTCCGGGCTTAGTAAAATTACAGCATTGTTTTCATCATAAACGCCCAGTACCAGGCATTCGCTTTGGAAACCGGCAATGGATTTGGGAGGGAAATTGACGACAGCGATCACCTGCCGGTTTACGAGTTCTTCCTTCCGGTAATGTACGGTGATCTGGGCCGATGACCGGAGGATCCCGATCGTTTCGCCGAAATCGATCCGCATCCGGTAGGCTGGTTTGCGCGCTTCGGGAAAATCGGTCACTTCCAGGATGGTGCCTGCCCGGATATCGATCTTTTCAAAGTCATCCCAGGTGATCGTCATGGTTGAAGGGATTCATGATTCATCCAGCATTTTCGCGAGTTCGGCCAGTTCGTTTTTCTTGTAACGGTATTTGTCGTTGTCGAAACATTTGCCAAATTCGTCGAGTAACTGCTGGATGACCTGTTTGTTTTTCAGGGGTTTGAAATAGGAACCGACGGGCGGAACGGAAATACGTTTGAAATAACTTTCCACATCATGCTGGGTAAAGACCTGGCCGGAAGTGGGGTCGATGAAGAACTCGATCTTGTGAACCGGGTTGGGCAGGTTCTCGTCAGAATAACCCGGTTTGAAATACGCGATGATAAACTGTTTGGGGATCTTGATGGCCCGGACAGGAATATCCAGCAGTTCACAGAGCACAAGGTAGAGGATGCCGTTGCTGACCTGGTTGCCTCTTTTGGCCTCGAGCGTTTTATGCAGCAGGAATTCATTGGGTTCCTTGTAATTCGTTTCGCCGCCTTTCAGCCCGTAATAACTGTAAAGGATACTCGAAACGATGTTCACCTGTTCCAGCGGTGTCAGGTAATTATTCAGCTCGAGCCAGATATTGCGTCTCACTTTTTCGATTTCCTGCAGCACCTGCCCTGTGGCTACATCGGGATACTGGAATTTAGAAACCAGCATGGCGCCCAGCATCAGGTCGTGATGCCCCGATAAACTCCATTGCCTGAAATCTTCGGTAAGATCGGTGTAATGCAGGCGGTGGATCAGTAACTCGATGCGGTTCTGCACGTCTTCGTTGGGTGTCGTTTCCCAGAGGTGTTCAAGGTTGGGGATGATATGTTTGCCGTAGTCAACGATTTTTTCGGACACGGCGCCGAAGACTTCTTCGTCGGGGTCGTCGATCAGGGTGAAGAGGGCAGATATTTCCTTATTGGTTTCCACGGTAACGATATACCCGCAATTTCTCCATTGACAGTCAAACGGAATCGTTAAACTTTTCCACAGGTGGGGAAAGCTGCAGGGAACGGTAAAACTAATTTATCACTTTGCATGATAAGTTCACTGATCTGTTTAAGTTTGACCAATGAAAAAAATATTTTTCACGCTGTCATGGTGCATGGCCGCTGGCGCGGTTTTCGCGCAGCAACCCGCGCTGTTCACCGTAAAGAAAGACAGTTCCGGTTTTGAACTGACGATGGCCGGCGCTTCGCAGCTCGCTTCGCTGCCCCTGAAATGCATCGCGCAGCAGTTTCCGAACAAGACCAATCACACGTCTGTAACGGACAGCGACCATGTGTTATTGCCCCGCCAGCTGCACCCCGCTTTTTACGGTTGTTTCGACTGGCACTCTTCCGTGCATGGCCACTGGATGCTGGTTCGCCTGCTGAAACAATTCCCGGCGCTGCCCGAAGCCGGGGCGATCCGGAACGCGCTGAACCAAAACCTCACGGAAAAAAATATCGCGGGCGAACTGAAGTATTTTGATATCCCGCTCACCGCATCCTGGGAGCGAACCTATGGCTGGGCCTGGCTGCTCAAACTGGAAGAGGAATTATCCGGATGGGATGACGCGGACGGCCGGCGCTGGCACCAGGCGCTGCAGCCGCTGGTGGCCAGGATCGTAAAGCTGTGGATGACATTCCTGCCCAAACAAACCTATCCCAACCGCACGGGCGTTCATCCCAACACAGCTTTCGGGCTTGTATTTGCGCTTGACTATGCCCGTAAGGAAGGCGATACGGCCCTGGAAAGATCCGTCACCGCTTCAGCGCGCGCGCTTTTTGGAAAGGATCTGAACGCGCCCGCATCCTGGGAACCCAACGGGTCCGATTTTCTGTCGCCATCGCTGGAAGAAGCCGACCTGATGAGAAGGGTATTGCCAAAAACTGAGTTTATCAGCTGGTTTAACCGGTTTTTTACGATGCAAAGCCTGAAACATCTGACGGTGTTACCGGTGGTATCCGACCGGGCCGACCTGCAGATCGTGCACCTCGACGGGCTCAGCTTCAGCCGGAGCTGGTGCATGAAGGGGCTGGCCTCGCTCTTACCGGCAAAGGACCCGCGAAAAAAAATGATGCAGCAATCCGCCATCCGCCATCTCGCTTCCGCCCTCCCGCATGTGGTGAGCGGGGAATACGGCGGCGAACACTGGCTGGCCAGTTTCGCGGTATATGCGCTGGTTAATTAAAGAATGAAAATGAAAGAGAGCATCCAAACGGCAAACGCTTTCCGGTATTTATTTATACGAATTGAAAATAATAAATGATCGCGTCAGATCATTTTCACTTACGCAAATTTAATGAGTAGTAAAACCATCATATAAAAACGACCCGACTCCCGACTCCTAACTCCTAACTCTCTTCGCCACCACCATCCAATCCCAGGGCCCCGGCTCCTTCAGCCATTTGGGCGGGTTAATGAATTCGGTATCCCAGCCGTATTCGATCTTTTGAAATGATTCGGCGCGGAAACCTTCGTGGGCGAGTAAGAGCTGCAGTTCTTCTTTGAGGTAATGTTTGTGCGGTACGTGATCAATGTCGGCATTGCCCTGGCGGATATTGTTCCATTTGCGCAGCCCTTCCTTTGCATTTTTTTCGGCGGGAAACAGGGAGCGGTCAATCTTCCATTGCTGTTGCACGATGCTGGTGAGCAGCCAGGATTCCAGCGAAGGGATCGTGATGATGATATGCCCTCCTTTTTTAATGCAACCCGATAGCGAGGCGAAAAACAGAGCCCGGTCCCTGGCCGATGGGGTCAGGATGGCATTGATGCAGATCCCAGCGTCGCAGCGGGGTATTTTTTTTCCTGACCCCGACATATCGGCGCGCAGGTATCTTACATTTTTGTATTGCGGGTAAAGCCGCCGCGCGATTTCCAGGTTTCTGGCCGAGATGTCGAGCGCCACTACTTTTTTGAATGCGGGGGCCAGCACGGGCAGCCATTTGCCGATGGCGCACCCGATATCGATGACGGTTTTATTTTTAGAAGCCAGCTTTTGAATGGCCGAACGGATGATGGCCTTTTTATCGTTCTGCAACACGTCGAAGATCTCGTCGTTATAGGAGGGGGCCATTTTTTCCCAATAGGATCTTTGCATGGTCCGGGTTTGAATGCGTTCAGGCTATTTCTTTTTTTTCGGCGCGCTTTTTTTTGCCGCTTTTTTCTTTGGCGCCGCTTTCTTGGTTTTTTTAGTAAAAGCGCCCGGGATTTCCGCTTCGATAAACTGTTTCACTTCTTCCAGCGTAAAGGCGGCCGCTTCTTCGGCGCTGTATTTGGTTTCGTCTGCTTTGCGGGGCAGGCGAACGATCTTTTTTCCGAATTTAATAATGGGACCCCAGCGCGCGTTTTCCAGGGATATCTTTTCATCGGGCCAGCGCCGGATATAGCGGTTCGCTTCCTTTTTGATCTTGGCTTCGATCAGTTCGTTCATCTCGGGCTGGGTCAGTTTGTCGAAATTATAGCGGCGGGGTACATTGATAAACATGCCATCCCATTTGATATAAGGCCCGAATCTTCCCTTTCCCTTCGTGACGGGCTTTTCATGATACGTACCCACCGGGGCGTCGGCTTTTTGTTTCTCCTTTATATAATGTACCGCTTTATCGAAGTCAACGGCCTGGAGGTCGGTGCCCTTTGGCAGTGATACAAAGTCATCGCCCCATTTTACGTAAGGGCCATAGGGACCCACCCCCGCAGAAACGTCTTTTTCCTCGTATTGCCCCATCACGCCCTGGATGGCGAACAGTTTCATGGCTTCATCAAAAGTGATCGTTTCGATGCTCTGCCCCGTCGGGATCTTGGCAAAGCGGGGTTTTTCTTCCGCGTCGGCACTCCCGATCTGGATCATCGCGCCATATCTTCCCATCCGCGCCACCACGGGCTTGCCGCTTTCGGGATCTATGCCCAGTTCGCGTTCGCCTTTGATGCGTTCGGCGGTCTCAATGGTTTTTTCGACGTCCTTTTTAAAGGGACTGTAAAAATCATTGATCATGGCGTTCCACTTCAGCTTGCCCTCGGCCACTTCATCGAATTCCTCCTCGATCCTTGCCGTAAAACCATAATCCATGATATCATCGAAATACTGGATCAGGAAATCGGTGACAACCAGTCCGAGGTCGGAAGGGAAGAGCTTGGATTTTTCCGCGCCGGTATTTTCATTGGCCAGTTCCTTTTTTACCTTGTCGTCTTTCAGGGTGTATACGCTGAAATAACGGATCACGCCTTCCTTGTCCCTTTTCTCCACGTATCCTCTTTTTAAGATCGTGGAGATCGTTGGCGCATACGTGGAGGGGCGGCCGATACCCAGTTCTTCCAGTTTTTTCACCAGCGATGCTTCGGTATAGCGGGCGGGGGGCCGGGTAAATCGTTCCGTCGCTTTCATTTCGCGAAGCGGTAATTCCTGGCCAACCGTTAGCGGGGGCAGCATGCCTTCGCTGGTTTCTTCTTCGGCCTCATCGTCGTCCTTGTCTTCACGGTACACTTTCAGGAACCCGTCGAATTTAAGCACTTCGCCGCTTGCGGTCAGTTCTTCTTTATTGGTGGAGATCTCGATTTTTGCGGTGGTCTTTTCCAGCTCGGCGTCGGCCATCTGGCAGGCCATGGTCCGTTTCCAGATCAGTTCATAGAGCCGCGCCCATTCCTGCTCATGAATGGAGGCATTGCTCATGAAAGTGGGACGGATGGCTTCGTGGGCTTCCTGCGCCGATTCATTCTTGTTTTTGTATTTGCGGAACTGGTGGTAACGTTCGCCGTACATGCTTTTCACCGTTTGCGTGATATCACCCAGCGCGGTATTGCTGAGGTTCACGCTGTCGGTACGCATGTAGGTGATATACCCGTGTTCATAGAGTTTTTGCGCGATCAGCATGGTGCGCGATACGCCATATCCCAGTTTGCGCGCGGCTTCCTGCTGCAGGGTTGACGTGGTGAAGGGCGGGGCGGGGGAGCGCTTGCCCGGTCTTACCTGGATATCGGTTACTTTGTAGCCGGCGCCCGCGCAGCTTTGCAGAAATGTTTCTGCGTCTTCGGCGTTATGCTGTTTTTTGCCTTCGGCGGAAAAGGTTACGTTTTTATCCGAAAGATCTTTGGCGGTAAACAAGGCCTCGATCTTAAAAGTGCTCAGCGGAACAAATGCATTGATCTCCCGTTCTCTTTCCACGATCAGCCGCACCGCCACGCTCTGCACGCGGCCCGCGCTGAGGTTGTTGCGCATGCTCATCTTGCGCCAGAGCACGGGACTCAGTTCGAAGCCCACGATCCGGTCGAGGATACGCCGGGCCTGCTGGGCCATCACCAGGTTCATATCCACTTTCCGCGGGTTCTCGACAGCCTCTTTGATCGCGGGTTTGGTGATCTCGTGAAAGACGATCCGCTTGGTGGTTTTCGGGTTCAGTCCCAGCACTTCGCAAAGATGCCAGCTGATCGCTTCGCCTTCACGGTCCTCATCGGTTGCCAGCCAAACCTCTTCCGATTTTCCGGCCAGGGCTTTCAGTTCCTTCACTACTTTTTCCTTGTCGGGCGGGACGATATAACTGGGTTCGAAATTTTTCTCCACGTTGATCCCCATATCAGCCTTTGCCAGGTCGCGGATATGGCCAAAACAACTCTTGACCTGGAAATCCTTTCCAAGGATCTTTTCGATCGTTTTCGCTTTCGCCGGGCTCTCAACTATCAGTAAATTCTTGGCCATAATGGATACTATATTATAAACGTATCCGCCTACGCAACAGCTTCGGCGGACGGGCAAAACCGCTTTTCAGCGGCCGCAAATTAGGGCAAGGATAATAAATTTTTCGTGAAACCTTGTTTTGTTATCTTTTCCGGACAGTGGTCTTCCGCATGTTGCCGGGGTATTTTACGCCGGAACTACCTTACATTTTCGACCTGAAATACGCGGCAACCTGCCCGGCCCAGCGCCGGTATTCCCTTCCCGAAGGATGCAGGCCATCGCCCGCCAGCAGCCCCGGGTCGCCGGCCGCTTCCCGCGTGCCCGGCGTAATATTAATATAATATATATGGTATCGTTCCGCGACCGCCCGGTTCACGGCGTTATAGGCGTCGATCTCCCTTGCGATCTGCACCCGGTCACGCCCCGCGGCAAAGGGAGTAACGCCCCAGTCGGGTATGGACAACACGACCACCCGCTCCGTTTTTCCCCCGGCATAGCCGATCGCTTTCCGGAGCAACGCATCAAATTCAGTCCTGTAATTTTCGGTTGTGCGTCCCCGGTATTGATTATTGACCCCGATCAGCAGGGAAACAAAATCATATTCCGGGAGCAGGGGTTCGGCGGCCGCGGCCCCGGTGATGCCCGCTTCCAGTTCGTCGGTGGTCCAGCCCGTGCGGGCAATGATCCGCGGCGGCTGAAAACCGGTCGCCTCTTTATGTAGCAGGGCATACACCTGGCTGGGAAAATTTTCGGACGGCGGCACCGATTCCCCGATAGTATAGGAATCGCCAAGGGCGAGGTAGAGATATTTTTTTGGATCGGGACGGTGATGCATGGCGGTTTCATGTTCCCTGACGGAAAGATAAACGGTAAAGAAAAACAAAAATCCCGACAGCCGGTTCATAAAAATTCGGTGATGCGGCGGGTTACCTGGTTGTCGCGGTAGATCCGCCGGTGACCCAGCCCCCTTGTAATTACGAATTCGATATTGGGATAGTTTTGATTTTTCACTTCCAGCGCATCACGCAGCGGGGTGGTATCGTCCCCTTCATCGTGCAGCCAGAGCACGCGGGCGCGGATATGTTTCATGGTTCGCTTTATGGAATACCAGGCCGGGCTCACGCCCCCTTTTTTGATGATCAGCCGGTCGAATTCCCGTCGGACCGCAGGATCGAGTTTCAGGAAATGGAAAAATGAATCGATGGCCGTAGTGGTTTCGGTGGCAGGCGCCACCAGGGCCAGCCGGTAATCGGCCGTATGACTTATTTCTTCCAGCGCGAGACAGACGGCCAGTCCCCCGAAGGAATGCGCCAGGAAGGATTGAACGGGTCCAAAGCGTTTGATGATTTCAAGTATTGTTTTTTTGTAAAGGGGCGCATTGATGGTTTTGCCGCCGCTCCGGCCATGACCGGGCGCGTCAAAGGCAAGCACTTCATATCCTTTCGCGATGAATGGTTTTATATATCGGTCGAAATTGACCACCGAGGATTCAAAACCGTGAATGATCAGCAGTTTTCTGGGGGCCGGGTGGTTCCAGCGCCAGCCTTTTACGGTGATGCCGCCAAGGGTATATTGCAGTTGTTCCGCTTTTTCAAAAATCCGGGGCGGCTTCTTCAGGTTCCGCTTTTGCGGGGTGCAAAAAAGGTCAAAAGCTTTGGCCGCCGCTTTCTTTTTGGAGATGGCGGAAAGAAGTTTGAATTTTGTACGGATATAGCCAAGGGCGAATCGCTGGGATAATTTCATCAATCATAAAGTTAATATGGATATCGTAATGATCGGAACCGGGAATGTGGCGTCGGTACTGGGCAGGAAATTCCGGGCGGCCGGTCATCACATCGTCCAGGTGGTGGGAAGGAATTCTACCGCCGCCAGCGCGCTGGCCTATGAATGGGACACGGTGTCTACGAATTACAACAGCCCGATCAACAGGAATGCCGACGTCTATATTATCGCGGTGTCCGACGACGCGATCGACGATATCGCGGAAAATATCAAGCTGCCGGGAAAAGTAGTCGCGCATACCGCCGCTTCGGTGCCGAAGGAAGTATTAAAGCATGTAACGGGTCATTATGGCGTGTTTTACCCGCTCCAGAGCCTGCGCAAAGAGATGAAGACCCTTCCCGAGGTGCCTGTTTTTTTCGACGGGCATGACGAATGGACAAAACGAAAACTGGAAGAACTGGCGCGCAGCATTTCCCCGGAATCCGTTAGGGAAGCGGGGGAGGAAGACAGGGCCAAACTGCATGTGGCGGCCGTGGTGGTGAGCAATTTCACCAATTACCTCTATAAACTGGCGGAAGAATATTGCAAAGCGGAGGGACTTGATTTCAAACAGCTGCTCCCCCTGATCGAAGAAACCGCCGGCCGGGTGAAGGAGATCTCCCCGGCGCAGACCCAAACCGGCCCCGCCGTACGGCATGACCAGGAAACCATCCGCCGGCATCTTGAACTGCTGAAAAACCATCCCCGTTTGAAAAATATCTACGTCCTGCTTACCGAAAGCATCCAGCAGGGCTGATTCCGCGGTTTTCCCGAACAAGTAAATGCTTTTTTTGTTTTACCGTTACTTTTGCGTCACCATGTAACGTCGGAGATGTATAAAGTAATATTCAAGTTTGAAGAAAAAGGTTTGGAGCCCGTCACGCTCGAAAACGTGGAGCCCGGGCAATCCCTGCTGGAAATCGCGCTGGGTAACGATATCGAACTGCATCACAACTGCGGGGGCGTTTGCGCCTGCACGACCTGTCATTTATATATCGACAAGGGGATGGAATTCATCGAAGAATTATCGGATCGTGAAGAGGATTTTATCGACCGGGCCGTGAACCCGCGCCTGAACTCCCGTCTCGGATGCCAGTCGCTGCTCAACGAGGGCAGCGGGGAAATTGAAGTAACTTTGCCTGACCAGTCGCAGTTCCTGGGAGAATGATATAGTTCGGAGTCAGGAGTCGGGAGTCAGTTACGATTGTTTTTAGAAGAAAATATATATGGAATAGAACATTACATCTGTTAACAACCCTGGAATTTTAAGATATTATGAACCATTTTGAGCCCCCGATTAACTGGAACGATCACGAGGACATCGCGCAGAAACTCTATGAACGTTTCGGCGATTCGTTCAATGAAGGGAAGATTTACCGCATCCGGTTTACCGACCTGCTGGAATGGGTGCTGCAGATCCCCGGATTTGAGGGCAAACGCGAAGAATCTAACGAAGGGCACCTCGAAATGATCCAGAGCGCCTGGGTGTATGAGTGGAGGGATAATCAGAAGTGAGTAAATAAAGTAAATAAGTAAATAAGTAAATAAGTATATAAGTATATAAGTTGACAGGTTAAATAGTTGGGATGAATGTACTGGAACATTTTGAAAAGATAACCACCTTCGTATTTGATGTGGATGGCGTACTAACCGATGGCACGGTGCTGGTGCTTGATGGCGACCTGCAGGCAAGACGCATGCATATCAAGGACGGGTTTGCCCTGCAGATGGCGAAAAAGAACGGCTACCGCGTGAAGATCATTTCGGGGGGCAATTCCCCGCAGGTGGTGGAGCGGCTCAATAAACTGGGGATTACGGATATCAGCATGCCGGTCATGGACAAAAAATCCTTCCTGCTGGAATATATGCAGGCGAACAAACTGAACAGGGAAGAAGTGCTGTATATGGGCGACGACCTGCCCGATATTCCCGCGATGAATGTAGTAGGATTGCCCTGCTGCCCCGCCGATGCCGTGCAGGAGGTAAAGGAAACGGTTGTTTATATTTCTCCCCTCAACGGCGGTTTTGCCTGCGTACGCGATGTGATCGAAAAAGCGCTCAGGTCGAAGGGACGCTGGATTTACCGCGACGACCTCGCATCGCGTTAGCGGGTTCAGTCATTTTCGATTATCTTTCCCCAAATTTTATCCATGAGATTGATAGCCGCCTTTCTGAAACTGGTGCGACTGCCCAATCTCCTTTTTATCGCCCTCGCGCAGCTGCTCTTCGAATTTTGCATTTACCGTCCCCTGTACAGGGGCCAGGTGCCGGAAGGGGACCTGCTTCATTTTATTTTCCTCGCCCTGGCCTCGCTGCTGATCGCCGCGGCCGGCTATATCATCAATGATTATTTCGATATCAATATCGATGAAGTGAACAAGCCACACCGGATGGTTGTGGATAAGGTCATACACCGGCGCTGGGCGATCGCCTGGCATTTTATGCTCAGCACCAGCGGGATCATCCTCACCATTCTGGCCGTTCCTTTCCGGGAGAAATGGTACCTCGTCCTGGCCAATGCAGGTTGTGTGGCGCTGCTCTGGTTTTATTCAACCAATTTCAAGAAAAGCCTGCTCGTGGGCAATATCGTCATCTCCCTGCTCACGGCATGGACCATCCTCGTCATTTTCTTTTCAAAGGTTTCACTGGCGGATGCCTTCGGGGGCAACAGCGAGATACAACCCCGGTTTTTCAGGCTGGCGTTTTTATACGCGGGGTTCGCCTTTATCATTTCCCTCGTACGCGAAGCGATCAAGGACATGGAAGACATGCCCGGCGACAGCAAATACGGCTGCCGCACCATGCCCATCGTGTGGGGCGTAAATGCCGCCAAAGTATACACGGCTGTCTGGATCATCATCCTCACCGGGCTGGTGGCCGTGATCCAGGTCTATATCCTGCAGTTCAGGTGGTGGTGGACGGTGCTTTACAGCATCCTCTTTGTGATCACACCCTTGCTGGTCATCCTGCTGCAGCTGCGGAAAAGCGCCGGCAGCGCCGATTATCACCGGATGAGCAACTGGTCGAAAGCCGTCATGTTCACCGGCATCCTCTCCATGTTGTTTTTTTATTTTTACCTATGAATAAAATTATACTGGCCTCGCAATCCCCCCGCCGTAAACAATTGCTGGAATGGGCCGAAGTTCCTTTTGAAGTGCTGGTGAAAGAAACGGAAGAATGGTTTCCGCCGGGACTATCGACCGAAGACATCGCCATTTTTATCGCCCGGGAAAAAGCTATGGCCGTGCAGGAACAAACCGATCCCGGGGCCATCATCCTGGCCGCCGATACGATCGTGGTGCTGGGCGATAATATCATCGGCAAACCCGTCCACCGCGAAGACGCCGTCAGCATCCTCATGGCCCTCTCGGGAGAAAAACATAAAGTGATCACGGGCGTCGTGATCCGGAACGGGGAAAGGGAACTGAGTTTTGCCGATACTACCGAAGTGGAATTTCATTCGCTATCGGTAAAACAGATCGAATTCTATGTGGACAAATACAAACCCTACGACAAAGCGGGCGCCTATGCCATACAGGAATGGATCGGGGTGGTGGGTATCAAATCCATCCACGGTGATTTCTATAATGTGATGGGATTACCGGTAAGCCGCGTGCTGAAAGCCCTCGAAAATTTTACCTGAAAGTAGTATTGTCCCGCGCCGCCACAGCCGGTAAATTGACCTGCTTAAGCCATGGCGTATGACGGAACAATTGCTCCAGTTTATCTGGCAGTTTCAGTATTTTCAAAAGAGCGGGCTGGCCACCGTAACCGGTGAGCCGCTTGAGATCCTTGTTCCCGGGCGGCTGAACCATAACCAGGGACCCGATTTCCTCGACGCGAAGATCAGGATCGGCGATACCACCTGGGCCGGAACGGTTGAATTGCATTTGCAAACTGCCGACTGGGATAAACACCGGCACGGGTCGGACAAAAATTACAGGAATGTAGTCCTGCATGTGGTTTGGGAAGACACCTTAACAAAAAACATTTCCCCCGCCACGAGCCCGCCTTCACCCGCCCCGGTGCTGGAACTGCGGAACAGGGTTTCCAAACTGATGCTACGGCGATATGAAGACCTGATGCATGCCGCGTCTTTCATCCCCTGTGAAAAAATGATTCAGGCAGTGCCGGATCTCAACTGGAAAAGCTGGAAGGACCGCCTGCTTGCAGAACGCCTCTCAAGAAAAGCGGCGCTGGCCGGATCATACCTTCAGCAGAATAATTTTCACTGGGAAGAAACTTTCTGGTGGATGCTGGCCCGCAACTTCGGAAATAAAGTGAATGCGGATGCTTTTGAAGCGGTGGCCCGTTCGCTGCCCCTGACCCTGCTGGCCCACCAGAAAAAAGAATTGCTTCATCTCGAAGCATTGCTGCAGGGGCAGGCCGGTTTGCTGGAAGCTGCGTTTACTGATGAATACCCGCGTTTGCTGCAGCAGGAATATGCGCACCTGCGTCATAAATACCGCCTGCAACCCATTGCGATTCCAGTTCATTTTTTGCGCATGCGGCCCGTAAATTTCCCGGGGCTGCGCCTTGCGCAACTGGCCGTTCTGGTACGCGATGCCGCACACCTTTTTTCCAGGATACGGGAAGCAGTTGAACTGAAAACCGTCAGGTCCTGGTTTGATCTTAGCGCGGGAGGATACTGGCAGGATCATTACCGGTTTGATGAGCCTTCTGTCAGCGTTGAAAAAAAACTGGGTCATGTCATGACCGATACGATCATCATCAATTGTATTGCGCCGGTCTTATTTGCCTGGGGCCATTACTACGGTGAAAATGCGATGAAAGAAAAAGCGGTACGCTGGCTGGAACAAACCGGCGCCGAAGTGAATGCGGTAACAAAAGAATTCAGGTCCATCGGCGTGGAGCAAAAAAACGCTTTCGATTCACAGGCCCTGCTTGAACTGAAAAGCGCCTGGTGCGATCAGCGGCGCTGCCTCGACTGCGCTATCGGTAATTATCTTTTAAAACAAAATTCCTGACCTGCCTGCCGGCAGGCTCCCGACTCCCGACTCCTAACTCCTAACTCCGAACTCCTACCTCCACCTCCCCCAATCCACCTTCACTTCCACATCGGGATGCAGGCTCAGCTTTACCGGGCAGGTATCCGCCGTATGTTTCAGAATCGTTTTGGTTTTTTGCTCCGTGTCTGCAAGAGATTCCGGGATATGAAATGTGATTTCAATGGCGCCCACGCGGCGCGGGTCAGATTTCATCACCTTAAGCACTTCCAGCTTTACCCCATCCAGGTCGAATCCCATCGCCCGGGCCCTGATACCCATCGTGGTGATCATGCAACTGGCCAGGCTGGTCGCCATCAGGTCGGTAGGGGAGAACCGTTCGCCCTTGCCATGGTTATCGACGGGAGCATCGGTTTCTATGGTAGTGCCGCTGCGCAGGTGCGTGCAGGTGCTGCGCAGGTGGCCATTATAAACTACGGTAGAAGTCATTATCAATAATTTGCCTAAATTTACGTTTAGTATCATTAAAAAGTATCTCCGTGAAGAAACTGAGTTTTGCACTGCTGCTGATCGCCCTGGTTCATACCGCCATTGCGCAGGATTCCACCAACACACAGCGCAAGAACCCGAAGAACGACAAAAAAGAGAACCGCAAACAAAAAGTCAGCGAACTGATCCGCCAGGCGGAAGAAGGCGTACTGATATACCGCAAGCAAAACCTCTTTGGCATCCAGTTCCGCACCAATGGCTATGGCGCCTTTTATGAGCTGGGCCGGATGAAGACCAACCGCAAAACAAATATCTACCGGCTTGATTTTACCGAGATCAAACACCAGAAGGAAGACAAGCAGCCGAATGAAGGTTTTTTATTCGGGAATCCTTTCATCTACGGTAAGATCAATCATTTCTACCAGCTCACGCTTGGTTTCGGGCAGCAATATATCCTGGGTCAGAAAGGAAATAAGAACGGAGTGGCGGTTTCGGCCATTTACAACGGCGGACTGGCGCTGGGACTGCTGCGTCCTTATTATATTGAAGTGCAGGACCCGCAGACGGGCGACAGCCGGACCATCAAATATTCAAAAGCCGACAGCGCGCTTTTCCTCGGGCAAACCATTCTGGGCGGCGCGGGTTTCGGAAAAGGTTGGAGCGAGATGAAGATCAAACCCGGGGCTTTCGCCAAAGCCGCCCTGCGCTTTGATTACGGACGTTTTAATGAAGTGGTGTCCGGTATCGAAGCGGGCATCAGCGCCGAATTCTATTCGGAGAAAATCCCGATCATGGCCGACCAGAAAAACAAGCAATTCTTCTTCCAGGGCTATATTTCCATCCTGTTTGGACGGCGCAAGTAAGCCCCGTAATTTTGCAGGATGACCGATCTTCCCGTTATCAATACTTCTCCGGAAAAGGAGACCAAACTGAAAAAGCCCGACTGGCTGCGGGTCAAGCTGCCGATCGGTGAAAGTTACCGTCATGTACGCGGGCTGGTCGACCATTACAAGCTCCATACGATCTGTGAAAGCGGGAACTGCCCCAATATGGGCGAATGCTGGGGCGCCGGCACTGCCACTTTCATGATCCTCGGCAATACCTGCACGCGCAGCTGCGGATTCTGCGCCGTGGCCACCGGCAAACCCGAACCGCTTGACTGGGACGAACCCCAGCGCGTAGCCGAAGCCATTCACCTGATGAAAGTGAAACACGCGGTTATCACGTCGGTAGACCGCGATGAGATCAAAGACGGCGGTTCCATCATCTGGCATAACACCATCAAAGCGGTAAAGGCCCTGAACCCCGGCACCACGCTTGAAACGCTGATCCCGGATTTCAAAGGCGAAAAAGAAAATATTCAGCGCATCATCGACGCCGCCCCCGAAGTAGTGTCTCATAATATCGAAACGGTGGAAAGACTGACGAAACAGGTGCGGATCCAGGCAAAATACTGGCGGAGCATGGAAGTGATCAGGACCCTGAAAGCCGGCGGCATGCGCACCAAGAGCGGGATCATGCTCGGGCTGGGTGAGAAGAAAGAAGAAGTGATCCAGACCATCACCGACCTCCGCGATAATGGCTGCGACGTGATCACCATCGGACAGTACCTGCAACCCACCAAAAACCATCTGCCCGTACAGCGTTTTGTGCACCCCGACGAATTCGCGGAATACCGCGAGATCGGGTACAACCTCGGACTGGATTACGTGGAAAGCGGGCCGCTGGTGCGTTCTTCCTATCACAGCGAAAGGCATGTAATTGCGGGGCTGGGGAGAGCGGAGTTCAGCGTTCAGAGTTAGGAGTTCGGAGTTCGGAGTCGGGTCGTTTATTATTCAGCGGTTCACTGTTCTTTAATACTGCGTAGAATTAATTTGCAATTATTAATTGAAAAAGATTTTCCTTTTCCCGGTTTTTTTATTCATAACCCTATTGTCCGGGGCGCAGTTGAAATGGCAAAACGCAGATTCTTTATACCAGCCCCTGCCGGCATCC
>CAYNSL010000060.1:15910-20284 GCA_964399755.1 uncultured Chitinophaga sp.
CCCAATGATTTCCGGGTATGGAATATGCAGACGGCCGTGGGCGGGGGACCGGTATTATTGCAAAAAGGTGAAATTGATATCACCAACGAAGAAGAGATGATGTTTACCGGGAAAGCCATTAATGATAAACATCCCCGCACAGCGATGGGTTACACAAAAGACGGGAAGCTGATCATTTTAATGATTGAAGGCAGAAATAAAAACGCGCAGGGCGCTACCCTGGCGCAGGAAGCGCAGATATTCAAAGACCTCGGTTGTTGGGAGGCCCTCAACCTCGACGGGGGCGGCAGCAGCTGCCTGCTGGTAAACGGGAAAGAAACCATTAAAGTTTCCGATGCCGCCGGCCAGCGGCCCGTACCCGCCGTATTTATCATAAAACAGAAATAGGGCTTATCTCAAAAATCAATTTGCGCCGGTCCGGAAGATTCCTAAAGAGGAAACTGATGCGACAGAAGAAAATGAAATTTCAGCATTAACCCTTACCGCCTTCCCGTCTTTCCGGCAACAATGCATTTTTACTTTCGGTGTTGCTTTAGTTTTTTCCTTTAATGGGGATAAAATGACAGTGCAACAGCCCGGTAAAACGGATTTTGGCATGGTTTTTCAATCTTTTGTTAAAAATAAAAGATATGAAAACACTTACCTGGTCATTGATTGTAGCCACGCTCTCCGCCAGCCTGTTTTTTTTCGCCTGTTCAAAAGATAATGGTTCGGGAAATTCCGGCACGACGATGATGAAGGTAAAGCTCACCGACAAACCTTTCAGCGCCGATTCGGTGAATGTGGATATACGGCAGGTGCGGGTGAATTTCAGCGATGACACAACCGGCTGGATCGACCTGAACACGAATGCGGGGGTTTACAATCTCCTGGGTTTGCAAAACGGCGTGGATACCCTGCTGGCCACCGGTACAATCCCCACCAATGTGCTCGGTGAGATCCGGCTGGTACTGGGCGCCAATAATTCCATTGTTGTCAACGGTCTTCGTTTTCCGCTGGTCATACCCAGCGGCGCGGAATCGGGACTGAAGATAAAAGTGAACCGCCAGTTGCACGGAACGCTGGATTCCCTCCTGATCGATTTCGACGCTTCTTTATCCATACACCAGACCGGCGCCGGGAATTACATGCTCCGGCCGGTACTGATCTTACGATAATGTACGGGTCCATTAGAAAAACAAACACCCCGGATGAGAGGCCGGGGTTTTTCTTTTTTGAATTTTTAAATAGAATCAGGTTTTGTTAGTTCGGGGATGGGATCCCGATTGCTATCGGGATGGAATTGGGAATTAGGACGTTCTAATATGTTTAATCGCAAAGATTAGCTGTATGTGATCGGGTTAATTTAAAGTTGCTGTTTCGCGCTTTAACAACAGATCCGGAAAGCAAAGACACAAAAGACAGTTGTGATTGGCTTTCAAATTATGGTGTAGCTTCCAAATGAGGAATTGTGTAAGGCTTTTGAAATATCTTAACGGTAGATTGTGATGGAATAAAATGTAGATATGATCTCAACTATCATCTGCCTACTATCCATTATCCTCTAAAACTTTTTATTTTTTATCTGAACAACTATTATCTACTCACACACTAAGGCGCTCGCCCCCAGAATCGCCGCATCTGCCTCTTTCAGTTCGCTGAACATCAGTTTGACCTTGTTTTTGAAGATTTGAATCAGGTTGGCCTCCATCGCCTGGCGGGTGGGGTTCATGATCAGGTCGCCCGCTCTGGTGAGCCCGCCGAAGAGCACGATGGCTTCGGGGGAGGAGAACATCACGAAATTGGCGAGGGCTTCGCCCAGTATTTGTCCCGTGAACTCGAATATTTCATTCGCGATCTTGTCGCCCTTGATGGCGCAGTCGTACACCGTCTGGCTGGTGATCAGGTCGTTGATCGTATAGTCGCGCAGTAAACTTTCTTCGCGCGGATTTTCGGTCAGCATCTCCAGGGCCGTTTCACGCACGCCCGTGGCGGAAGCATAGGATTCAAGCGTGCCGCGGATACCCGTGCCCTTGTGCAGCCTCCCCCCGGGGCGGATGATCGTATGCCCCAGTTCGCCCGCGAAGCCATCATGTCCCAGTACGATCCTGCCATCTATCACGATCCCGCTGCCCACGCCGGTGCCCAGCGTGATCACGATAAAATGTTTCATGCCCCTGGCGCAGCCGTACATCATTTCGCCCATCGCCGCGGCATTGGCGTCATTGGTGAGTTTCGCCGGCATGCCGAATTTTTCAGCCACCATCTTCGCCAGGGGAATAATGCCCCTCCATTTCAGGTTGGGTGCGTATTCAATATTGCCGGTATAATAATTTCCGTTGGGAGCGCCGATGCCGATGCCCCCGAAATTTTTCGCGCCGCCGTTCCGGTCGATCATGGGCAGCATCTTCACATGCAGGTCGGCGATAAATTCGGCGACGTCTTCGTGTTCATTGGTCAGCAGGCGGTCCTGTTCCAGGATATGACCGTCGCGGTCCACGATCCCGAACTTGGTGTTGGTGCCGCCGATGTCGATCCCGATCGCCAGATTTGTGGATACAGCATGCATGGGTCAGGCTTTATGTTCTACGACATCCAGCGCAGTTTCCGGTCCCGTTTCCAGCGGTTGCAGGTCTTCGTCCACCTTGCTGTCATAATCGATCCCCTGTTTCTTCAGGATTCCCCGCAGGGCAAACCCAAGGAAGGCGAGGTAGGCGAAGCAGGCTACGGCCACCCAGTACGACTGGTGGATTCCGAATCCCGCAATGGTAGATTGGGATTGAATATAATCCGCCAGTTTTCCCTGTATGGGCGGAATGATCCCGCCGCCGAGGATCATCATGATCAGGAAGGCGGATCCCTGCGTCGTGTATTTCCCTAAGCCCGCGATGGACAAATTGAAAATCGCCGGCCACATGATCGAACAGAAAAGTCCGCCGCTCAGGAAGGAATAAATCGCCACCGTACCCGTTGTGAACAAACCGATCAGCATGGCCGCTAACCCCAGCAAACTGAACACCAGGAGCGTGCGGGCCGGTTTATTTTTACTGATATAAAAAGCGGCGATCTGTACCAGCACGCAGAGAATATAATAATACAGCGGTTTGACATCGTATTGCGAAATCGCGTTCACGCCGATCACAACACCAAAGGCCACCAGCGGCACAATGAACATCAGTATTTTCTTAGTCGACGATTTAAAATCAAACACCGGGATGGCCCCGGTCCAGCGCCCGATCATCAGGCTGCCCCAGTACATGGAGATAAACGGGGCGGCCTGTGACGACTGGTAACCCCCGAAATCGGATTGTTTCAGTAATTCGCTGAGATTACTCACGATGGTTACTTCCACGCCCACGTAAACAAATATGCCGAGCATCCCGAGCACCAGCTGCGGGTAACGCATGGCGCCCCAGCCCTCCGGCTTCCGGCGCGCGCTCATATTGGAAATTAAGAGGGAGGCGACCACGATGGCAAGGGCGCCGAATAGCCATTTCATCCTGTACACTTCGAGCGAATGACGTTCGGCGTCGGATAAGGTGACCGGGTCGGTTTTATAACTGTTGAACACGGGCGCGAACATGATGATCAGCAGGCCCGTCATGATCAGCAACGAATACAGGGCCTTGTGCGCGTTCTCCGTTTTTTCGGTGGAAATACCCGATGGTACTTTTTTGGAAAAATAAAACAGGGCCGCGGCCAGCAGGAATAAAACGCCGACGCAGGTATAAAGGATGATCACTTTGCCGAGACTGAGGGCGGCGATCTTTTCATCACTGATGGCGGCGGTGGTGCCAAACAGCGCGAAAGCCACGACCAGCGGCCCGATCGCCGTACCAAAAGAATTGATACCGCCTCCGAGGTTCACACGGTTGGTGCCGGTGGCCGGGTCGCCCAGCGAAATCGCGAAGGGCTGCGCGGCCGTTTGCTGCAGGGAGAAACCCAGGGCCACGATAAACAAACCGGCCAGCATACCCGCAAAGGTATTCGCGTTCACGGCGATGATCATGGCCGCGGCGCCCAGCGCGGAAAACAAGAGCCCGTACACAATACTTTTTTTATAGCCCCATTTGGCGACCAGGTCTTTTCCCCCGAATGCGCCATAGGCAAACAAAGCGAGTGCGCCGAGGTAATACGCGATATAAAAAGCGAAATCGATCAGCTGGCTCTGGAACTGGTCCAGGTGAAAATAATGTTTGCAGAAAGGGATAAAGACACTGTTCCCTGCCGCGATAAATCCCCAGAAGAAAAAAACGGTGACCAGCGTGCTCAGCGCGCCCGTATTGGTAGGAACAGGTTTCGCTGCGGTGGATCGGACGGCCCGGCTTGCGGGACCCATGGAAGTCGCCATAATGATTACGCTTTGATGAAAAATATCGCCTAAAGTAATCAGAA
>CAYNSL010000061.1:0-8371 GCA_964399755.1 uncultured Chitinophaga sp.
TACACAGTCTACAGTACACAGTCTACAGTACACAGTCTACAGTCGGCAGTGGTCAGGCTTCCTGCATGAAAGGATAGCGGTAATCCGTGGGAGGATTAAAGGTTTCCTTGATCGTTCGCGCGCTCAGCCAGCGGTAGAGGTTTAAGATGCTACCGGCTTTGTCATTCGTGCCGCTGCCCCGGGCGCCGCCAAAAGGTTGTTGTCCCACCACGGCCCCGGTAGGTTTATCGTTGATATAGAAATTCCCGGCCGCATTGCGCAGTTTCTCCGTCGCCAGTTCGATGGCGGCCCGGTCGCGGGCGATCACCGAGCCGGTGAGCGCGTAGGGTGATGTGTTGTCAACGAGTTCCAGGGTTTTTTCAAAACTGTTGGCTGGATAGATATAAACGGTAAGCACGGGCCCGAAGATCTCTTCGCACATCGTTACATATTTCGGGTTTTTGGCTTCGATCACCGTGGGTTGCACAAACCATCCTTCCCGGCTGTCGCATTTTCCGCCCACCCAGATCTCCGCCCTGGGATCTTTTTTGGCGTTGTCGATATAGCGTTTGATATTATTGAAACTTTTTTCATCGATCACCGCGTTGATGAAATTCGAAAAATTCTCCACGGAACCCATTTTAAAACTCTTCACGCCGGCGATCAGTTTCTTCTTCACTTCTTCTGCGATGTTGGAGGGAATATAGGCCCGCGAAGCGGCCGAACATTTCTGTCCCTGGAATTCAAATGCCCCGCGCAGCAATGCCGTTACCACCACATCGGGGTCCGCGCTCTTATGCGCCAGCACAAAATCCTTACCACCCGTCTCCCCCACGATCCGCGGGTAGGATTTATAATTCGCCATATTCTTCCCGATCGTTTCCCACATATTGTTGAACACGCCGGTGGAACCGGTGAAATGCACGCCGGCGAAATCGCGGTGATTGAAACAAACGCGGCCGATCGTCGGCCCATCCACATAAATCAGGTTGATGACGCCATCCGGCAACCCGGCTTCTTTTAAAATACGCATGAACATTTGTGCCGAGTACACCTGGGTATTGGCGCATTTCCAAACCACCACGTTCCCGCACAACGCCGCGCTGCTGGGCAGGTTGCCGCCGATGGCCGTAAAATTGAAAGGCGTTACGGCCAGTACGAATCCCTCGAGCGGGCGGTATTCCATGCGGTTGTGCATACCGGGACTGCTGATGGGTTGCTGCCTATAGATCTCGGAAAGAAAATGAACATTGAATCGAAGGAAATCGATCAGCTCGCAGGCCGAATCGATCTCGGCCTGGAACACATTCTTGCTCTGGCCCAGCATCGTGGTGCCATTCATATAGGGCCGGTACTTTGTCGCCATCAGGTCGGCCGCTTTTAGAAATATGGCCGCCCTTGTTTCCCAACTCATCGCCGACCAGCTTTCTTTGGCGGCCAGCGCCGCATCGATGGCCTGCTGCACGTGTTTTTCTTCTCCCGCGTGAAAATAACCGAGGATATGTTTTGTTTCATGCGGGGGGTGCATGGCCACCCGCTTATTTGTCCTTACTTCTTTGCCGCCGATATACATCGGCACTTCCGTTTGCATACCCTTGAGTTCGGCCAGCACTTCCTTCAGCCTTTTCCGCTCCGGCGAACCGGGGGCATAAGATAAAACCGGTTCATTCGCCGGCATCGGGTAAGAAAAAGTTCCCTGCGTGCTCATAACAGAAATTTTATTTTATTATTTACTACCTGCACAAAGTCGTCTATATAAATCAAAGATAACCCTAATCTATAGTGAACTACTATGAACCATGAACCATGAACTATGAACTACTCTCCTTCTCACTCATCAGGTATGCCTTAATAAATCCATCCAGTTCCCCGTCCATCACCGGCTGCACATTGCCCACTTCATAATCGGTGCGGTGGTCCTTGATCATTTTATAGGGATGGAACACATAACTGCGGATCTGGCTGCCCCATTCGATCTTCTTCTTTTTTGCGTTGGTGGCATCCCGCAGCTCGTTGCGCTTGCGCAGTTCTTCCTCGTAAAGCCGGCTTTTCAGCATCTGCATCGCTTTCTCGCGGTTGCCAAGCTGGGTGCGTTCGGTCTGGCAGACCACCACGATACCGGTTGGCAGGTGGGTCAGCATCACTTTCGTTTCCACTTTGTTCACGTTTTGTCCGCCGGCCCCGCCGCTGCGCGCCGTTTCCATCTTCACCTCGCTGTCTTTGATATCGATATTGATCGTATCATCCACCAGCGGGTATACGAAAACGGAAGCGAAAGAAGTATGACGCCGCGCGTTGCTGTCGAAGGGTGAGATGCGCACCAGCCGGTGCACCCCGCTTTCCGCTTTTAAAAATCCATAGGCGAATTCCCCCTCAAACTGCAGCGTGGCGGTCTTGATCCCCGCGCCATCGCCCCAAACCCAGTCGAGTTCCGTTACTTTCCAGCCCTGCCGCTCGCCATACATCCGGTACATGCGGGCCAGCATTTCGGCCCAGTCCTGGCTTTCGGTGCCACCGGCCCCGCTGTTGATCTGCAAAACGGCGGGCAGTTCATCTTCGGGTTCGTTGAGCGTGGCTTTGAATTCCACATCATCGAGCATCGCGAAAGCCTTTTCATAAGCCGCTTTCGTTTCCTCTTCGGTGGCGTCGCCGGCTTTCCAGAAATCGTAGAGCACGGCAAAATCCTCTACGGCCCTGTTCACCTCTTCGTAAAGGTTTACCCAGTATTCGTTCAGCTTGATGTTCTTGAGGATTTCCGTCGCCCGTTTATTATCGTCCCAGAAACCCGGGCTCAGTGAGAGCTGTTTGTCTTCGGCGATTTTCTGTTGTCGGTTTTCGACGTCAAAGAAACCTCCTTATCCCGGCAATGCGGGACCGCATATCCTGTAATTTTTCCTGTGTCATAGGGCGCAAAGTTAAGGCTTTTAGACCGTTTGACCCCTTCCCCGGCATGACCATTCCGCTGCGGATTTTCAGCACAGCGCGGGGAATAGTTTGTGCGGAAATGGTTACCATTGCAGCATGAAACAATTTACGCTTATCCTCCTGGTTTGCTTTATTTGTTCCGCCTCCGGGGCAGCGGATCGCGACTCCATATATTATTATAACCTGCCCGACAGCGTAAAAGCTTCGCAGTTCCTCGCGGAAATAAATATACAGGACTATCCTTCGCGCAGGGAAGCATTTGCGGGTATATCTGCACGATTTGTCCGTCTCTCACTCGAAGCGGATAAAAAAGAAAAAGAGATTGTTTTTGAATTCCCGTCTACCGCGGTCGTCGTGGCTGCCGGCATAAACACCGACGCGCATGAAAAGGGTGAGATCAGCTGGGCATTTGAATGGAGTACGGGCGAAACATATCAATTACTGATCGCGGCCGCTTCCGATTCGGCGGAAAATTTTTCGCTTTTTTCCGGTTATATTTTCCTGCCCAAAGAAAAAAAATGGAAACTGATCGGAACCTGCCGTATTGAAGGGCAACATGAACTGATACAGGAACCCGCGCGTTTTTTTACAGCGGGGAAGAACCAGCCCATCACTCCTAATTTCGGCAGCGCCTGGTGCCAGCGCGGGAACGGAAGCTGGAAAAACCTTGACGCGGATAATAAGCCCGTTCCTGCCATCAATTTATTCGGGCATACCGATAGCAGCGCGCAGCGACAGCTCGAAACACGCGCGATCGAGGCCGCGCTCAACAGGGGCGCCATCGATACCCGTGAATCAAAGGACGGCGTCTATTACCATATCCTGCAGGAAGGCGGCGGGAATCCGGTTTCAGTCAATGATACGGTCACCGTAAATTACAAGTTAACCCTGTTCAGCGACGGGTCATTTGTGGATGGCACGAAAGATAAACCGGCCAGTTTCCCTTTGAAAAGGCTGATCAGGGGCTGGCAGATCGGGGTGCCGCTGTGCAAAACAGGCGGGAAGATCAGGCTGATCATTCCCTCTGACCTGGGCTATTCCATCCGCACCCGAGCGGCAAAGATCCCGCCCAACAGTATCCTCGTATTTGAGATCGAAGTGCTGGAAGCCCGTCCGCCCCGGTAATTTTTTTGCAGTCCGGGGGATTTCTGAACTTTATCCGTCCTTATACATTATGACAATACTAAATTAACCGCATATGAAACAGCTACGATTCACCTCCCTGCTCTTCGCCGCCACGGCGATCCTGCTTTTTTCCTGCAGGGATAACAGTAAAAAAGAGGAGCCGGCCCCGGCTTCGCCGAAACTGAAAGAAGAGACCGTCACCTACCAGCTGGATAGTCTAACCATGAACAGTTTTGTGGTATACGATGAAAACAAAACCGGCAAAAGACCCGCCATCATGGTTGTGCACGAATGGTGGGGATTGAATGATTACGCCAAACGCCGTGCGCGCCAGCTGGCCGAAATGGGTTATATCGCGATGGCGGTGGACATGTACGGAAACGGGAGGATGGGCACTGATCCCAAAATCGCCGGGGAACTGGCCACACCCTATTACCAGGACCCGGCCATGGCGAAAAGATATTTTGACGCGGGGCTGGAAAAACTAAAAGCTTTTCCGCAGGCCGATACCACCCGGATGGCCGGTATCGGGTATTGTTTCGGCGGCGGCATACTCATCAACCTGGCCAGGATGGGCGAACCACTCAATGCCGTCGTGAGTTTCCACGGAAGCCTGATCGGTACCCCCGCGGTAAAAGAACTGCTGAAGGCGGAGATCCTGGTCTGCCACGGTGAAGACGATCAGTTCGTGCCGAAAACCGAAGTGGATGCATTCAAAAAACAAATGGATTCCATCGGCGCGAAATACACATTCCGTTCCTACCCCGGCGCCACCCACGCTTTCAGCAACCCGGATGCTACGGAAATGGGTAAAAAATTCAACCTCCCGATCGCCTATAATGCAGCAGCTGATTCGGCGTCATGGAAGGAGATGCAGGATCTCTTCAGCCGCATTTTTAAATAATTCGTTTATGCGTTACTGGTAGACTGCCCGGGCATCCCGGGCAGTTTTTTATTGCAAGTAAGGCCCGTAAACACCTGAGTCACATACCCCTTTCGGAAAATACGGTACCGCCCTATCGAAAATTTACGTAGTAAAATTATGACTTCTCAAATCTAGTTTCTATTTTGTCTGCCCTTTCGGACATTAAAACGAATCCCTTGAAAAAAACACTTGTATCCATCCTGTTGGGAAGCATTTTTTTTGCGGCCTGCAAAAAAGACAGCATCGCTCCCCCGCGTATTATTGAGGAATCCTGCATGGTTCAAACGGCCAACCCGGCTGGTAAATCTTATGAATCGGATTCAATCATCAGTTATCCCTGTACCGGGAAATTCTGCGGTATGCTTCCCGTCAGCGCAAAAAATTACTGGGTGTACCAGGATTCCATCTTCAATGATGGCGTTTTTGATCATGTACAGTATGATACGCTCCGGTTTACCGCCAGCTACAAATCGGTTACAGACGGCCTGATCTGGTGGGAATGCAATATGGAAATAGGGCTTCCGGGAAAACTATATGTCAATGATTCTGCGTTCTTCAAGCTCGAAGACCGGATGTTTACACCGGGTATCGTTGACGCGAAAAAAGATTATGGTCTCTTCCCCGGCGATTCGCTTCGCTACCTGGCCAGTTTCGAGGATGCGGCCGCTATCGGCCGTTCGCTCCGGATGCAGGAAGCGATGGTAACCCCAGCGGGTATTTTTACCGAAGGACTTTATTTCGAAAAAAGTGCCCGTAATTACCGGCGCGACCAGGTGTATTACAAACCCGGCATCGGCGTCATCAAATACATCCAGGAAAAAGCGCCGGTCGGTACCCGTGAAACCAGGTTACAAAAAGTTTCTACGCTGGTCCGTTACCATTTTGAATAACTAAAGCATTCAAACGCTGTTTCCAATACTAACTGCACAAACAACAACCAAAAGACCCCCGCCGATCGCGGGGGTCTTTGCATATAAATCATTTCCGTTAACCGGTTAAGGCAATATGATGATCCTCGAGTTGTTGCCGTTATTCCAGGTCAGCAGGGCCTTGTTATCGCAATCGCCATTGTTCGGCGCCCCGAAATCAAGAAACAATACCCGTGCGTTGATCTTAATTTTCAGCAGGCCGTCACTGATCCAGGGACATACCCTTTTTTTGATCAGGGGTGTTTCCGTGTTCAGGGTAACCGTAAGCCCGTTATTGAATTGCGTACGCGAACGGCCTTCAATTTTGTATACGTCATCCCGTACCATGGGTGTGCCGCCGCCTTCGATCTGCGCTACGTATTTCAGGCCATCGTACTGGTAACCGCGGCCGTTGGGAAAGGTAACGGCCCCGTTCACCACCTGCACGGTAAATTTGATATTGCTGTTCTCGCTCAGGTTGCTGATGATCTTGGTGCCTTCGATATGGGCCCTGTTCAGGTAGAAATTCCGGAAAGTAATGGTCAGCACCGAACCGCTGCGGCGGATGGGCCCGGTGAGGTGGAGGATAACGGCTCCCTTGCGGAACTTACCGTCGGCGCAAACGCAGCCATCTCCGAAATCAATCGTGATCGTTTTGGGATAGGTGCTGTCGTTGGGCGTAATGGTGATGGTGGCGCAGGGACCGAGGCGGAGACGGAGTTCGTCGAAGGAAGGCAGGTAAAAACGGCCGGCGCTTTCGCCGCGGCCCGCGGTGCTGGCTACGCCTTCTTCTTCGGCCGCGATCATGCCGATATCTTCGGCATCGTCAAAACCGGCTTCCACCTGCGCGCTTTCATCGGAATAGGTGGCGGCCTGTTCGTCGGTAAGGGTGTCGGCGGATCCGCTGTTCAGGCTGCTTTCTTTCTGGCAGGAAAAAAGCAGCACGGAGAAAAATGAAGCGATGACAAGGATCGCGTTTCGGTTCAGGAAAAAAGTTTTCATGGCTATACTTTTAAGGGTTGATGAATTGCGGTAACGGAAATTTGGAAGCGGGGAGGGAAAGAAAGTTTAACAACCCTTAAAAATATTTTACTTTTCAGGAATTGAACAGTATCATACAATACATCAAAACGTATTTTCTTCAGCTGGAGAAAAAAGTTTTTCTGCCCGTCACCGCGCTGACAGCCATACTTATATTCATCAATTATCATTATTCCCTGGATGATGTGATCAGGAATAATTCTTTTCCCGTTAAACTTTTGTCCTGGTACACAGTCTTCGCCATCGCTTTCACCCTTCCCTATTTTATTTACCGGGTCGCCGCCCGCCGCCGGTATGGAAATGCAAGGTCATTTTTTTTATTACTGGCCCTGGCCCCGGCCCTGTTTGCGCTAAAACTTACGCTCGACATCCCGGTCCGGCTCAGCTCCAGCGAAGGCTGGAACAATTACTGGAACCATATCCTTTACTGGCCCCTGCTCGTTCTTATTACAGGCGGCCTGCTCTGGCTTACCTGGAGGAAGTTTGATAAGGGCGTACAGCCGTTCTACGGCATCAGGACAAAGAATATGAACTGGTCGCCCTACCTGTGGATGCTGCTGATCATGGTGCCGCTGATTGCCGCCGCTTCTACGCAACCTGATTTCCTGGAGGTCTATCCCAAACTGCAATCCATCAAAGGATTTTCCACGGATAACCGGATCGGTCCCTGGCATCAATTGTTGTTCGAGCTTTCTTACGGGAGCGATTTCATCACGATCGAACTTTTTTTCCGCGGTTTTTTAATACTCGCTTTTATGAAATGGGCCGGCCGTGATGCGATCCTGCCCATGGCCTGCTTTTACTGCACCATTCATTTCGGGAAACCGCTGGCGGAATGCATCAGTTCTTATTTCGGGGGAATGCTGCTGGGCATCGTGGTATACAATACAAGATCCATTTTCGGGGGGCTGATCGTACACCTGGGTATTGCCTGGATGATGGAACTGGGAGGGTATCTGGGAAATTCCCTATAAGTTTACCCCGGCTTAAAAAACCGGGGCAAATAAAAAAGCTGCAGGCCTGTAAGCCGGATTCTGTCGGGGGCTATCATTTATCTGTCCCGGCAGTTACCCGCCGGGATCAATCTGCCTACCCTGTACCATCGGGCGAGCAGCCCTCAGGCGGTACTATACGTGGCATTTCAGCATGCAAGGTTTACCCGTAAGTATGATTGCTCATACAAACCGTGAGCTCTTACCTCACATTTTCACCCTCACTGCCCCTTCCACAAGTGAAAGGGGCAGCAGTTATTTTCTGTGGCACTGTCTGTTCCCGCCGAAGCGGGACCCCCGCTGTTCGCGGGGTGCATTGCTCTGTGCTGTCCGGACTTTCCTACCTCCCTGGAAGCGGGAGATCGATAACCCGGCCTGCAGCTGCTGCAAAGTTAAAAAATCAAAACGGCTGAATGAAACTATTAATTGGCTGCTGCGACTGCTGTGAAATACGTTGTGCGGGGCTGCTGTGCGGG